>JAAZNB010000602.1 GCA_012798515.1 Chloroflexota bacterium | reverse complement strand
TTGGCCGGGCTCAACTTAGATTAAAGGATTTTTTGTGAATTTCGATCAATTTGCGTTTCACCCGCAGATCAAGGCGGGGATTGCTTCTGCCGGTTATTCCACCCCCACTCCCATACAATTGCAAACCATACCGCCCATCTTGAACGGCCACGACGTCTTAGGCCTGGCCCAGACGGGAACCGGAAAGACGGCGGCTTTTGCACTGCCTATCTTACAGCGCCTGGTGAAGGGCCCGCGTGGCCGTTTGCGGGCTTTGATCCTCTCCCCAACCCGTGAGCTGGCCGAACAGACCCACGTGGCCATCAAGGCCCTGGGCCGCCAGACCGGCCTGCGCAGCCTGACCCTCTACGGCGGCGTCAGCCAGCTGCCCCAGGTGAAAGGCCTGCGGGCGGGCTCCGAGATCGCCGTGGCCTGCCCCGGGCGCCTGCTCGACCTGCTGGGCCAGCGGGAAGTCAATTTGGATGCCATCGAAGTGCTGGTGCTGGACGAAGCCGACCAGATGTTCGACATGGGCTTCTTGCCCTCCATCCGCCGTATCCTGGCGGCTCTGCCGGCGCGGCGCCAGACGCTGCTGTTCTCGGCTACCATGCCGCCCGAGATCCGTTCGCTGGCCACCGAGATGCTGCACAACCCGGTCACGGTCGAGATCGATGCCTTGCGCCCGGTGGACACGGTCAGCCACGCCCTTTACCCGGTGGTGCAGGACCGCAAGACCGAGATGCTGCTCAACCTGCTGGACCAGACGGACACCCGCCAGGTGCTGGTCTTTACCCGCACCAAGCACCGGGCCAAGAAACTGGCCGGGCAGCTGGTCAAGGCCGGGCTGTCGGCTACCTCGCTGCAGGGCAACCTGTCGCAAAACCGCCGCCAGGAGGCCATGGACAGCTTCCGCAGCGGGCGCGTCAAGGTGCTGGTGGCGACGGACATTGCCGCCCGGGGGATCGATGTTTCCAAGATCTCCCACGTGATCAACTTCGACATGCCCGACACAGCTGAGGCTTACACCCATCGTACCGGGCGCACCGGCCGCATGACCCAGTTGGGCACGGCCATTTCGCTGGTCACCGTGGACGATCTGCCCATGGTGCGTACCATCGAGCGCTTGATGGGGCATAGCCTGGAACGCTGTGAGATGGATGGCTTCGAGCCCGCCCCCGCTGCCTTCCACGCCCCGGCGCCCGCGCCGGCGCGGCAGAACCCGCCCCGGGGCGCCCAGCCCCGTTCGCGGCGTTCTTTCTCCAACCGCTCGCGCGGCTACACTCCGCGCTCCGGCCGCCAGGCCGAACACGCCTGAGGCCTGCGAGCCGAAACAAAGTCTACGTTTGGGCCGGGCAGGGAAGCTATCCGCTTTCCCTGCCCGGCTCTTTTTTTGCAGGTCGATATTTGTCCGGGATTTCCCTTACCTGGGTGGGAACTTGTCTTTTTCCCGGTAGGATATAATTTTCCCAGGGGATATCATCGCCACGAGTAACTCCTCGGCCTGAGGTGAAATGCGAAAAATTTCTCTCATCCTCTGAGGAGTTACCTTTCATAGAAGAATCAAACCAATCCAGGGGGAAAAAGCCGTCCAGGCTGGCCGGTAGAGGAAATCTTTTTTCATTGGACGCGCGAGGGGAGAGGAAGGCGTTATGCAGATCGTCGAATTGTGTGAAGAGCATCTGCCGGAAGCGGCCGCGCTGTTCTGCGCCCGCTACAGGCAGTTACGACGGGCAACGCCGGCGCTGCCTGGCTTGCTGGAGAACGAAAGCCGGGTGAGCTCCATGTTGGAGCTCTTTTTGCCCCAGGGGCGAGGCCTGGCGGCGCTGCAGGGCGGCCGCCTGGCCGGCTACCTGGGCTGGTTCCTGGCGGATCATTTCCGGGAGACGCAGCGCAAGGGCGCTTACGTGCCCGAATGGGCGCACGCCGTGCTGGTCCCGGACACGGCCAACGTGTACGGCGCCCTTTACCGGGCGGCCTCGACCCGCTGGGTGGTGGAAGGTGTGGGAGCGCACGCCATCAGCCTGCTGGCCAACGACCGGGCCGGGCGGGAGACCTGGTTCTGGAACGGTTTTGGGTTGATGGTAGTGGACGCCGTGCGGACGGTGTTCCCCCTGGACCCGTCGGCCGTGACCCGGCTGGGCATTCGCCGGGCCTGCCTGGACGACGCCCCGCTGTTGAGTGCCCTGGACGCCGAACATTGGGCGCATTACACCCGTCCGCCGGTGCTCATGGCGCCCCAGGAGCCGCTCAGCGCTACCGGCTGCGCCGAACAGCTGGCCCGCTCGGGAAACAGCGTGTGGCTGGCCCTGGACGGTGAACGCCCGGTGGGCTTCTTGCGTTTCGAGGCCGGCGGGGGCGATGCCTGTGCCGTGGTGGAGGCGGATACGACCGTGGCCATCACCGGCGCCTACGTCCGGCCGCCCTACCGCGGCCGGGGCGCCATGGCGGCGCTGCTGGATACGGCCCTGGGAGATTACCTCACCCAGGGGTATGGCTGCTGCGCGGTGGATTTCGAATCCTTCAACCCCGAAGCGGCCCGTTTCTGGATGAAGTACTTCCAGCCGGTGTGTTATTCGCTACTGCGTATTCCCGAGAACGCTGCGGGTGAGGCGAGCCTGTAACCGGGCGGCCAGGCGCGGGCGGTGGCTACCC
>JAAZNB010000092.1 GCA_012798515.1 Chloroflexota bacterium | reverse complement strand
TTGGCAATGCCGATGGCCGCCACCAGCAGGGCAATGGCGCCCACCCCACCGAAGATGATCTGCATGATCACGAAAAAGCTGTTGATCTGGTTGACGTAGCTCTGCGGAGTGGAGGCCATGAACCCCAGGTTGTTGATCTGGTCGGCCACGTCCAGCACGTAGTCGATGTCTTCCACTTTGACGTACATCTGGTTGTAGCCCTGCTTGTTGCGGTTGATACGCTGGCCCATGGCCCACTCGTTCCAGGCAGTCAAATCGTCCATGCTGACGAAAAGATAGTTATCCTGCTCGGCGCGGGCCTCGGCCAGCACGCCGACCACGCGCAGGTTGACCGTTTTAGAGACCATCTGGCCGTCCTGGGTATAACGATTGAGCACCAGGCGCACCTGCTGGTCGAGCAGGTCAGGCGGGCCGGGCGCCTCCTGTCCCGGGCGCTGGTTGGGATCGAAGAAATTCTTGAGCGCCCAGCCGCCAATGATGGCCGTTCCCCGGCTGAGCTGGGTCACGCCGGACTGCACCGGGTAGCCAAACACGGACAGGTCCTGCGTCCCCACCCCTACGATGCTGGCCCAGCTCTGCAAACGGCCGAAGCGGAGAATCCCCTCGGTCATCAGGTAGTCGCGGGGGATGACTTCCACCACGCCGGGCAATCCCTGGATCTGGCGCATGGCGTCCGGGGTGAGCAGGTGCACCCCGCTATCCGCGCCCCCACCGCCGCCGCCCCCGCTGCTCATGATCCGCACCGCACCGCCACTCATGGCGACTTCGTCGTACCCCGGGTAGACCGAGATGGTGGTGAGGTCGCCAATGCCGGTCAGCTGGCTGGTGGCGTTCTGCTGCAAGCCGCTGGCCAGGGAGACCAGCAGCACCACCGCCGCCGTGCCGATCACCACGCCGATGGCGGTCAACAGCACGCGCCCTTTGCGCCGCCCCAGGTTATCCACAATCAGTTTCAGAAGATCGAAGAACCGCATCATCCACCTGTGACTTTACCCGACCGGCATGACCTTCACCGGGGGCGCTGACTGCATCTCCTCGGTGGGCATCTCCATCAGCGGCGCTTGAGGTTGTTCGGCGCCGCTGTCCAGCCCTACCAGGCCCTTCAAGGCGCGCAGCACTTTTTGCCACACCGTCTCCGTGGCCGGCTCCGGCAGCATGTCCACCGGCAGCTGCCCCCCACCGGCCGGGCCAACCTCACCGGGCATACCGCCCATACCCATCTCCGGCGCGTCCTGCACGTCGACGCTCAAAGTCTGTGTGATCGAACGCGCCTGGTTGAAGTCATCGGTGTAATTGATCAACACTTCCAGCTCGAGCGGCCCCGCCTGTGAGGGGATTACCATGGCATCCAGGGTGAAATAGCCACCCGGGTCGAGCGCGCCCACCAGGCTGACGTTGTTGCTCACCTCTGCGTTGGGGGCCGTCATCTTGAGGTTGCCCAGCACGGTGTTGCTCCGTCCCAGGTTGGTCACCTGCAGCGGCACCTGATTAGGCTGCCCGACGTAGAAGACGCCCGGATCGCGGTAGAAATTGACCTCCACATGGGGCAGGGAATACACCAGCAGGGTGATCACCTGGTCGTCCACGTGCCGGCCGCCCTGGGCGTCGGTGTAGACAAAGGACAGCTTCAGTGTATAGGCTCCCGGCTCGGTAGAGACGTTGACGATCAGGCGCTGCGAGGCCTCGATCACCGCCCCGGTGACCACGTCACCCAGGTAGAACAGGTTAGAGCTGCCCAGGGGAGCAAAGTTGGCCAGGTCGCCCGAGCTGCCCGACAGGCCGCCCGGGGAGGGCGTCCCCGAACCGATGTTGTCGTCGCCGGCCCCGCCGCCCAACACCATGGTCACGGCGCGCGCATCAGCCGTGCCCAGGTTGCGTACTTCCAGGCTCAGGTTAAACACCGAACCGGGTTGCAGGGGATCCACGTCGCTTTGATAGGCGCTGACCACCAGCTGCGGGCGAGGCATGGTGGTGGGCGTGCGCGTGGGCGCCGCGGCGCCGTACCCGCCGTAGGCGTTCTTCAGGTTGATGGTCAGGGTAAAGCTGCTGGTGTATGTTCCACCGCTGGCGTCGGAATACGAGAGGCTGACCGTGACCGGGGC
>JAAZNB010000601.1 GCA_012798515.1 Chloroflexota bacterium | reverse complement strand
TTGCCGATGGGGACCACCAGGGCGTCTACCCGCTCGTCGGCCAGGGCGCGGTCGAGCACCGGTTGGAGCGTCTCACGATGGTTGATGGCGTTGTCGGCCACCAGCAGTCCACCGGGGACCAGCCGGGGCACGACGATCTCGTAGCATTCCAGGTACACCTCTTTTTCTGCGTCCAGAAAACAAAAGGCGATGTGTTCGCAGCGCGCCAGGTGAGGACGCGCGTCTCCGGCCACCAGTTGAACCGTGTCTTCTACCCCGGCGACACGGAAGGTCTCCCGGGCCAGCTGTACCTTTTCGGGCAGGATCTCAAACGTGGTCAGCCGGCGGCCGGCGGCCTCACAGGCCAGGGCCAGCCACAGGGTGGAATACCCGGCGCTGGCGCCGATTTCGATCACGTCGCCCTGCGGGGCGTTGGCAGCCAGCAGGGCCAGAAAGCGCCCGGTCTCGGGCGGGATCTGGCGCAGGCGCTGCAGGCGCGGCGTGCCGTCGGCGCGGTCACGTTGGTCGATCTCTTCCAGGTAATGCATACGGGCCAGGATAGAAGGACGGATGGGATGAAACATGAGGTGATTTAACCTCGATCTGCCCGCCGGGGGGCCGGGCTACCCGCCGGGAGTAATGCTCCCGGCAGCGATGAAAAAGAAGATGACCACGTCTTGCAGAAAATGGATCCACCAGGCCCAGAAGAAGCCCCGCGTTTCCAGCATAGCCTTGGCCAGGATCCAGCCCATGAACGTCGCCAGGAGGATGCCGGACCAGCCACCCGGCACACCGTAAAAATGGGCAACGCCAAAGAATACTGCGCTGGCCCACCAGGCATGCCGGCGGCCAATGGCGCCTTCCAGCGTGGCCAGGATCGAGACGCGATAGACCATTTCTTCGTTCAAAGCGTTGAGCGCGGCAAGGAACAAGATGGCGGGCAGCACGGGCAGGGCCGCGCCCATAGCGGCCGGGGTCGTGCCCCCGGTCAGCCACAGGGCAGCGGCTACACCCAGGGCCAGGTAGACAGAATACTGCCCGCCAAAGCTGGTCCATGGGTCGGCTTTGGGAAAACCCAGCCAGCGCACCGGGGTGATCGGGGCGCGTAGATGGCCGCGCATCAAAAACATCTGCGCCGGCCGGAAGCCCAGGATGAGCAAAACGGCGAGGAGCGCCAGCGACACGGCTAGCTTGTTGGCCTGTTCGGGCAGCATATTGTGGAGAAAAACGCCGTTGCTTCCCCCGACGGGCAGGAACGACAGGTCGATATGGACCTGGGACAGGGCCTGCGCAGCGGCGTGCAAGCCGAGCAGCACGGCGCTGAAAGCGCGCAGACGCCGGAGCGGGGGGATGATAAAGCTGAGTGCTAACCAGGCGGCCAGCAGCCCCATACGGGCCCAGGGGAGCCAGGCGGGGCTGCCGCCCAGAAATTGATTCCACACGATCTCGGGCAAGAGGCTGCCCAAAATCAGGATGGCCCAGGCGGCCAGGACGTCGTAAGAGGAGGGTTCCCTCCAGGTTGCGGCTGCTGCTGTCCGGGTCTTCATAGAGAGTGGCTTAGAATCCTTCCAGGACGATCTTCCCTTTGGCCGTGCCGCTTTCGATCAGGGCATGGGCGCGCTTCAGGTTGGCGGCGTTGATGCGGCCGAAGTGCTCGCCGAGCGTGGTGCGGATGACGCCGGTATCCACCAGACGGGCGACTTCTTCCAGGATCTGGTGCTGTTCGATCATATCGGCGGTCTTGAAGAACGCCCGGGTGAACATGTATTCCCAGTGCAGTGAGATACTCTTGCGTTTGAGCAGGGAGACGTCGATGGGCCCGGGGTCGTCGATCAGCCCGAAATGGCCCTGGGGGGCCAGGCTCTCGACGATCTCGGGATAGTGTTCACCGGTGTGGGTCAGGCCGGCGACGTATTCCACCTGGGGAATGCCAATCCGAGCCAGTTCAGCCGAGAGCGGCTGGCGGTGGTCGATGACGTGTTCTACCCCCAGCGAACGTACCCAGGCCACGGTCTCCGGGCGGGAGGCGCTGCCGATGACGTTCACCTCGGTCAGCTGGCAGGCCAGCTGGGTGAGGATCGAGCCTACCCCGCCGGCGGCGCCCACGATGAGCAGCGATTGGCCGGCGGCGGTCTGCCCCCGGGGGACGCCCAGGCGCTCGAACAGCAGCTCCCAGGCGGTCAGGGTGGTGAGGGGCAGGGCGGCGGCCTCGGCAAAGCTAAGCGAAGCCGGCTTCTTGCCCACGATGCGCTCATCCATCAATTGCAGCTCGGCGTTGCTCCCCGACCGGTCGATGGAGCCGGAATACCACACTTCGTCTCCCGGCCGGAAGAACTGCACTTCGGGGCCGGTTTTCACCACTATCCCGGCTGCATCCCAGCCCAGGACCTTGACTTCACCGGCCGGCGGAGCCGTACGTACCCGGATCTTGGTATCTACCGGGTTGACCGAGATGGCCTTGACCTGTACCAGCAGGTCTCGTCCTGCCGGCTGGGGCGGATCGGGCAGTTCGACGTCGAAGAGCGAATCTGCCTCGGTGATGGGTAAAGACTGGCGATACGCCACTGCTTTCATTGCTGACCCTCCTTTTTCTCTCCTGGAAAGGATGGAACGTTATCCTTTCATGGCCAGGAAAACGCCCACAAAATAGTTCTTGTATACACAATCCACGTTGATAAAGCCGGCGGCTTTCAACCAGGCAACCTGGTCGGCCAGGCTGGCGTCGTGGTCGTAGGTGGTCCTACGCTCGATGCTGGCCTGGATCTGTTCCTCGGGCGCTCCACTGCGGCGCACCTGTTCCAGCCAGTGGCCCCAGTACAGACGGCTCAACGTCTCTGTTTCTCCGCGCACCTGGTCCACGTTGATGAAAACACCCGGCTCGCGCAGCAGCGTGTAGATGTTGCTGAACAGCCCGGCTTTTTCGGGGTCGCTCAGGTGATGGATCGACAGGCTGGAAATGACCAGGTCGAAGGTCTGGCCGGGTTGCAGGTGGCGATAATCACCCACCTGGTATTCGAATTGGGCAGGATATTGGCTGAAGCGCTGGCGGGCAACGTCCAGCATCTTGTCGGCGATGTCGTACAATACAAAACTGGCCTGGGGATATTTGCCCAGTACGTGGCTGGCGAACAGGCCCGTTCCGGCGCCCAGATCGAGCACACGGATAGGCGCCTGGGGCTGGAAAGGGATGATTTGCAGCGCGGTCCCAAACAGGTCGTCGTAATTGGGCAGGGCTTTTTTCATCCAGTCATCATAATATTCAATGGATGCGTTAAATGCCTGGTCGATGCTCATCTATGGATACCTCTGTATGTTTGCAGTAATTCTATCCTTAAAAACTCTCTTAATGTCTATTTTATGCCTGCCATATTGATGCAGTATTATAATTTCTGCGGGGGATTCCTACTCCAGTTTTAAAATAAAAACCAGTGTATTCCAATCCGGACCAGTGCATAGCGGATGGCATGGCGTGAAAAGACTTCCCGGCTATTTCCTTTTGATCGTTTACCTGTGTGTCTCCCTGCTGAGTTTTTTAAAGCTGGTCAAGCCGGACGCACGGCTTTTCTACCACCTGTATGCCCTCGCCCCCGAGAAGATCGCCGCTGACGATGGGTTTTCCTACCGCTATGCACTGGCGGCGGATGTACTGCCCATCTCCGCGGCGGATAAATTTTTACTGTACGAGAATGATAGGGCACTGGCGCGTTCGGACCCGGGAGAGGTTGTGCGCGCCGGTGGAGGCAAGTTCGCCCTGCTGCCTACCGAAGACGGCGCCGGGATGTATCTGTACTTTGCTCCGTACGATCAGATCGACCCTGGGCAACGCTTTCATATCTTCTTCCTGCTCTATCCCCCCGGGGATGATTCGCAATTTCCACTGGCTGCCGGCCTGATCTTTTGGGGCCTGGGGGTGGCTGAACTGGTGCGTTTTGTCTCCCGGTTCCACACCCGTCCGCTCCGTTCCCAGGCGCTGCTGCGCAGGGTGGGTGGCGCCCTGGATGCCTTTGTGCTCCAGGTGGTAGACGACCTCGCCGGCTTTTACCGGCGTTTCTGCGCGGGTGGCCGGGTCTATGTGTGGGTGAGCTCGGCCGTGGCAGTGTGCTTGTTTATGCTCACCTTCCTGCGCGCCGCCAACACGGGGTTGACCTACGATGAAGCATTTTCCTACCAGACTTACTCCAACCGGTTGGCCGACTTCTTACAGATCGGCCTGGCCAATAACCATCCCCTCAACTCGCTGCTGGTCCACCTGGCCTGTGTGTTGACGGGCATCCAGTACAACGAGCTGGTAATCCGCCTGCCCAATTTGCTGTTCTACGCCCTCTACCTGTGGGCAGCCATCCGCATCAGTGCGCTGTTCGAGGAGAAAGTCCTCCTGCTGGGGTTGCTCGGCTTTAATTATTATTTGAGCGAGTTCTTTGGCCTGGCGCGCGGCTACGGGATGGCGGCGGCTTTGCTGCTGGCCGGCCTGTACGTGTATTACCGGGGCCGGAACGATCCGGTGCGCATTGTGGCCGCGACCTACCTGTTCTTGCTGGCCTGCGCCAGCAGCCTGTCGCTGCTGGTCTTCCTGGGGTGTTTTGGCGCCTACGTCCTGGCAATCGACCTCCGCTCGCCCGGGCGGGCCGGGTTTGTGCGCCGTTACTGGCCGCACCTGGCCGTGCAGCTGGCCGGGGCGGCCGGCCTGGGGGTGATGTTCCTGGGGGTAACGCAGGCCGGGCTGCCGCTGTATGGGTCCACGGATCCCTTTTTCGAGGCCGTGATCCTTGGATATGCGACGATGTTCGTTCCGCAAGGTGTCTGGGCAGTTGCCCTGGGATGCCTGTTGGCCGTCTATTACCTGGCGGCCGGGGTGGCGCTGCGCGGCCGGCTGCTCGATAAGCCGTTCACCATACTGTTGGGGGGATATTTCTTGCTGACCGCGATCCTGGCGATGGCTTTCCAACGGCCGTTACCCACCGGGCGCGTCTTGCTTCCCGTGTGGCCGCTGTTGGCGCTTTCGTTGGTCGAGCTATACGCTGCCCTGCGTTCCCGCCTGCGCAATCCCCGGAGAGCAGTGCTGGCTGCGGCTGCCGGCCACGCCCTGGTCCTGCTGATGCTGGTCAACTTCCTTTTCTCGATCCAACTGGGCTATACCCGGGAGTGGAAAGACGATTATCAAGTGCGCGCCCAGATCTACCGCGCTGCCATCCTGCACCAGGATCTACACTGGGTCGGCAAAACGCCTACCCAGCTCTTCTATCTGGATAAAATTCCATACGATACGGGCCTGAATCTTTCCACGCTCGAATGAGTTCCAGCCAAGGACCCACAAACTACCCTGTTCGTTACTCCCAATAGGATTGACAAACCGAAATATTTCGCTTATATTAATAAACCGACCTGCGGTTTATTAATAAAAACCCGTTCAAGTGAAGGGGTTCTAAGGCATATTTTGCTCCGGGGCTCCTCTTGAATTCGAGATGGCAGAGGAATGAAAGATGGCACGTACAGTCAAAGAAGAAGATTACGCGGCAAAGCGCAACGAGATATTGGACGTGGCCCAGCGTTTCATCTACACCAAGGGTTACGAATTGATGTCCATCCAGGATATCCTGGGGGAATTGAATATTTCCAAAGGCGCCTTCTATCACTATTTCAAATCCAAAGAGGATTTGTTGGAGGCGCTGATGGCCCGCATGATGGCTGATATTGACAAGGTTACCCGGCCGATCATCGAGGATCCTCAACTGACGGCAGTCGAAAAGCTCAACCACTTCTTCGATACCGCCGGGCGTTGGAAGGTTGCGCGACGGGAACTGATGCTGGCGGTTTTACAAGTCTGGTACGACGATGCCAACGCCATCGTGCGCCAGAAGATCAATGCCAACAGCGCCCGCTGGCTATCGCCGCTGGTGGCCGAAGTCATCCGCCAGGGAATGCGGGAAGGCACGTTGAATTATCCCTATCCTGACCAGGCCGGGGCGATTTTGTTTGCGGTCCTGCAAACCATTGGGGACGCTCTCCCCGGCTTGTTCCTCCAGACCGAAAACCGGCAGGAAAATCTGCAACGCACGAAAGAAATTCTGGCCGCTTGTACCTACACCATCGAACGCCTTTTTGAAGCCCCTCCGGGCTCATTGGTGTTCGTTGACCCGGCTGTGCTGGAACCCTGGTTCGATGATCCCAAGGTCTCACAGATTTTATCGGATGAAAAACGCGCGGATTCGAAGGATTACCCGGGGATGGGGGAAAATAATGGATTTCGTCATAGCAGTGAAACATAGAAAGGTATGACTGGTATGAACCTCTATTTACGTCTGGCATGGCGTAACATCTGGCGCCATCGCCGCCGGACCCTGATCGTCGTCCTGGCCATTGGGATGGGATTGGCGTTGATGATGTTCTACGACGGCTTTGTGGCCGGGTTCGAACAGGCCATTTACGCCAACGCCATCAAGGTCCTGGGCGGGAATATCCAGGTGCACGCCGAAGGATACCAGGCGGAAGCAGACCAGAACCCGCTGCTGCCGGTGGAAAACGACCAGGTGATCGTGCAGGCCGCCCTGGCCCAGACCCAGGTTGCCGCGGCCGCGCGGCGCATCAACACCGGCGGCCTGGCCAGCAGCCGGGAAGGGGCCTTTTCGGTCAACATCGTGGGCATCGAGCCGGAAATGGAGCAACCGGTGAGCCTGATCGCCCAGAACGTGGTGGCCGGCCGTTACCTGACCGCCGCGGACGAGGACGTGATCTTGATCGGTAAAGGTCTGGCAGACGCCATGGATGTGGGCGTGGGCGACCGCATTACCCTGGTCGGCCGGGCCACCCACAACCAGATGCGCCAGCGCACCATGACCGTGGCGGGCATCTACGACGTGGGGCTGCGCGACATCGAGAAACGCACCATTTACATTTCACTGCAAGAGGCGCAGATCCTTTATGACCTGACCGGGCAGTCTACCGAAGTGAGCATCTCGCTCAAGCAGCTGGGGCAGGAACCAGCAGTGATGAACGAACTCAAACCCGGGTTGAACGGCTACGAAATGACCTCCTGGGAGACCAACTTCCCCGAAATGGAGGCTGCTATCAATGCCAAGGGCGGCGTGATGAACATCTTCAGCGTCATCATCCTGATCATTGCCGGCATCGGCATTCTCAACCTGCTGTTGATGGCCGTCTACGAGCGCACGCGTGAAATCGGGCTGTTGGCTGCCCTGGGGATGAAACCGCGGCAGATCTCGTTCCTCTTCCTTTTGGAAGGCGCCATGATGGGCCTGGTGGGCCTGGTTTTTGGCGTGGTCCTGGGGTTGGCTATCAATGGCATCCTGGGGCAGATCGGTTTCGACTACAGCAGTTTTTCGACCCTGACGGAATATACGGCCCTGATCAACGGGCGTGTTTACCCGACCCTGGGGCTGGATAAGCTTTTGCAGCGCGGCCTCACCGTGGTGATCATCGCCACTTTGGCCGCATATTACCCTGCCCGCGAGGCGGCGCAGAGTGACCCGGCTCAGGCCCTGCATTACGTGTGAGGTCCGCGATGACACAACTGTTTAAAATGGCAATCCGTGACCTGGGCCGCAACCGCCGCCGCTCGTTCTTTTCTGCCCTGGCATTGGGCATGGGCCTGGCCCTGTTATTGTTGATGGCTTCGGTGATCAAAGGCGAGATGCGAGGTTCGATGGAATCCTCCATCCGGCTGCAAAGCGGGCACATCCAGGTGCGTGCTCCCTCGTATGATGAAGATAAGACCAGCCTGGCCTGGGAAGATCTCATCGACAATCCCGACCAGATTGCGGCGCAGATTCGCAGCCTGGCGCCGGTGAAAGTGGCCACCCCGCGCTTGTTTGCCAGCGGCATCCTGGCCACGGGCGACGAGTCGGTCGGGGTGCGCATTATTGGCATCGACCCGTCTTCGGAGGCCAACGCGCCTTTCCAGGAGGGCATGCTCAGTGGAGAATTCCTGTCGGCCGGCGACCGCCAGGGGATCCTGATCGGCCAGCCGCTGGCCGAAAAATTGAACCTGGCTGCGGGCGACCAGATCGACCTGTTGGTCAACACTTCCAACGGAGATGTGGACCAGCAGCCCTTTACCATCCGGGGAATCTACACCACACACACCCCGGGATACGACCAGAACACCCTGTTGATGCCCCTGGGCAAGGCCCAGGCCATTGCCGGGGCGGAGAACCACGCCAGTATCATCTTCGTGCTGCTCCAAAACCGTGACCAGGCTGCCAGCGTGATGGCTGCGTTGCAATCCAGCCCGTTCCAGATCGAGGATTGGCAGCAGATGAACGGAATTCTGGCCCAGACCGAGCAGATGTCCCAGGCTTACATGGTCGTGCTCTACCTGATCGTCCTGGCTATTACGGCTTCGGTGATCGTCAACACGCTGGTCATGTCCGTCTTCGAGCGCACGCGCGAAATCGGCATCCTGGCCGCCATTGGCATGAAGAGCAGCCGCATCATGGTCATGTTCTTCGCCGAGTCCGGCCTCCTGGCGTTAGGGGGGATCGTCTTGGGGTTGGCTTTGGGCGGCCTGCTGGTGGCCTACGCCACCCAGGTCGGTTTCTACATCGGCAATATGGGGGTAACCGGGATCTTGATGGGCGAGCGCATCTACGCTGAATTGACCCTGGGAGACACGGTCTCCCTGACCATTACGGCGTTTGTGGTTACCCTGCTGGCCGGTCTTTATCCGGCCATCTTAGCGGCCCGCCTGGAGCCGGTTCAAGCCCTGCGCGGTGGAAAGTAAGTACGAGGAGATTCCCATGGAAGTGGCGAAGATTGAAAACGTTACGCGTGTTTACCAGATTGGCAAAGTCGAGACGCAGGCCCTGCGCGGGGTGAACCTGTCGATCGAGAGCGGCGAGTTCACGGCCCTGGTGGGGCCGTCTGGCTCGGGAAAGACTACCCTCTTGCAGTTGATCGGCTGCCTGGACCAACCCACCAGCGGCCGGGTATACGTCAATGGGAAAGACGTCAGCCAGCTCAACCGTGACCAGCGCGCCGACATGCGCCGGGGCACGATCGGCTTTGTCTTCCAGTTTTTTGCCCTGATCCCTACCCTGACGGCCTACGAAAATATCGAGATGCCGTTGATCCTGGTGGGCCAGGAGGCGTCTGAACGCCGCCAACGGGTGGAACAATTGTTGGAGTTGGTCGACCTGACCGACTGGGCGCACCACCGTCCCGACCAACTGAGCGGCGGCCAGCAGCAGCGCGTGGCCATTGCACGCGCCCTGGCCACCCAGCCGGCACTGATCCTGGCCGACGAGCCGACGGCCAACCTGGATACGCCCAACGGGCAGCAGGTGATGGAGACGATGACGCGCCTGAACCGGGAGACCGGGGTGACCTTTGTGTTTGCCACCCACGACCCGCGCGTGTTCCAGTATGCCCGGCGTATGGTGACCTTGCAAGACGGTCTCGTCGTAGAGGATAAAGCCGTGGAACTGGCCGGTTCAGGAGCCTGACATGAAACTCAAGTGGGTTGTGTTGCTGCTGGCGGCGGCGGTTCTGGCCGGGTGCAGCCCGGCGGCCCAATCTGGGGCGACGCCGCTGCCCACCGTGGTGCTTGGATCGGGCGGTGTGGCTCCCCAGGCGACGTCCCAGCCCGGCGCGACCGAGGAAGCCGGCCCCGGGGAGAGCAGCCTGGTGGCCTTGAGCGGTGTCACCGCTTCGGGCATCGTGGTCCCTGCCGCAGAGGCCGAGATCGCCGCCCCGGTGGGCGGCAACGTCGAGACGGTCAATGTGGCCGTGGGCGATACGGTCACCGCGGGACAGGTGCTGGTGCGCCTGGCGGGCAGCCAGAAACTGGCTGCGGCGGTGGATGCCGCCAGGCTGGAGCTGTTGGCGGCGCGCCAGGAGCTGGATACTTTGAA
>JAAZNB010000600.1 GCA_012798515.1 Chloroflexota bacterium | reverse complement strand
TGCCGGATATCAGCGGGGTAGAAGCCGCCCGGCGTATTCACCACCACCTGCCCGCGGCGCGCCTGATCGCCATGACCATGCACGACGAAGAGTTCTACCTGGTTTCCTTCCTTGAAGCCGGTGGTGTAGGTCACATCCACAAATCTGCTGCCGACCGCGACCTGATCCGCACCATCCGCAGCGTACTGGCCGGGCATGTGGTCATCCAGCCCGAGGGCGCAGAGCTGCTCGCCCGACAGGTCCAATCTCCCCAGCCAACCGCTCCACCCACCCCCGGCAGCCTCTCCCCGCGGGAGTTCGAAGTTCTCCGCCTGACCTCCAAGGGATTCACCAGCCGCGAGATCGGCGAACAGTTGCACCTCTCGGCGCGCACCATCGAGACCTACCGCGAGCGTATCATGAAAAAGCTCAATCTCAAGCACCGTTCCGAGCTGGTCGAATATGCTCTGCTGTACAAGATCCTCTAGATTCCCATTCTCTTTGTCCGTATAAATCACCACGCGCGATCGCGTACTTCCCCGGACAGACGCATTCCAGCCCTATCGTTATACTTTTCACAAAGTAGTCTGGTTGTATCTAATCCTGACTTTGTGGAGATGCTGCATGCAAAATAAGTACGCCAGGTTGTTCGAGAGGACCTATATTGGCAAATTGGGGCTGCGTAACCGCATCGTAATGTGCCCGATGGGCACTCATTCCGACGAGGCCGATGGCTACCTGTCCGACAGTCAGATCGCCTATTTCGAAGAACGCGCCCGCGGCGGCGTGGGGATGGTCATCGTGGAAGGGCAGTTCGTCACCAACAAGACCGATCCCTGGATGTATTATGCCACCGTGGCCGACACCGACCGCCAGACCAAAGTGTGGCGCCAGCTGGCCACGCGCATCAAGGCCCATGGGGCGCGCGCCTGCGTGCAGCTGGTGTGTGGCTTGGGGCGCTGTGGCTTTCCTGCTCCCGGCAACGACGACCCGTTGATTTCTTCTTCGGAATTACCCGGCTATTATTTCCCAGACCAGATCACCCGCCCCATGACTGTGGACGAAATCCACGATCTGGTGGGGTGTTTCGGGCGGGCGGCCGCCCGCGCCAAACTGGCCGGTTTCGACGCCATCGAAATCCATGGCCACGTCGGCTACCTGCTCGACCAGTTCATGTCCGCCGTGTGGAACCATCGCTCCGACCAGTATGGGGGCAGCTTCGAGAACCGCATGCGCCTGCCGCTGGAAATCCTCCAGGAGTGCCGCCAGATGGTTGGCCCGGAATATCCTATCCTCTTCCGCCTGGCAGTGGAGCATAAATTCGAGGGCGGGCGCACCCTGGCCGATGGATTGGAGATTGTCAAGTGCCTGGATGCCGCCGGGATCGACGCCTTCGACATCGACGCCGGCAGCTACGAAGCCCACGAGTGGGTCATCCCGCCCACCTACCTGGGCGACGCCTGCATGCTAGACGCCGCCGCAGCTGTCAAACAGGTCACCCGCAAACCGGTGCTCAATGCCGGCAACCACACCCCCGAGACGGCCGTAGCCGCCGTCGAACAGGGCCAGACCGATTACGTCATGTTCGGCCGCGGGTTGATTGCCGACCCCGAGCTGCCCAACAAGCTGCTGCAAGACCGGCGGGAAGACGTGCGTCCTTGCATCCGTTGCAACCAATACTGCATCGGCAATCTGTTCCAGGGCTGCATCGTGTCTTGCTCGGTCAACGCCCCGGCTGGCTCCGAACGTGATTACGTCATTACCCCCAGCGCCCAACCCAAGAAAGTCGTGGTGGTGGGCGGCGGCCCCGGTGGACTGGAAACGGCCCGCGTAGCTGCCCTCAAAGG
Organism: Chloroflexota bacterium; assembly: GCA_012798515.1. Classification (GTDB taxonomy): domain Bacteria; phylum Chloroflexota; class Anaerolineae; order Anaerolineales; family Anaerolineaceae; genus JAAZNB01. The sequence continues at coordinate 264 of JAAZNB010000600.1, read as the reverse complement.
CCACCAGGTGACCCTCTACGAAAAGAAAGCTACCCTGGGCGGGCAGGTGGCGGCCGCCGCCACGCCTCCTTTCAAAAGCCAGCTACGTGCCTTTATGGACTACCTGGAGCGGCAAGTTAAAAAGCTAAACGTGGATGTGCAGCTCAACACCTCAATCGACGCTGATTCCCCTGAGCTGAGCGCGGCCGACCAGATCATTGTGGCCGTGGGCGCCACACCGGTCATCCCCCGCATCCCCGGCGTCGACTCCCCCCACGTGGTGGA
>JAAZNB010000599.1 GCA_012798515.1 Chloroflexota bacterium | reverse complement strand
GCCGCTCGTTCGGCCGGGCTACCTGCGGGGCGGGGGCCGATCTCCTCGACCAGGCGCCGGCAAAAGTCGTAGGCGCGTTGGCCCGATTCAGCTTCCACGGCAGGCCACCCACACAAAACGATCCAAAGGATAGGCATACAACAAAGGCTCCTGGCAGAATTCGACGCCGGCCTGAATGCCCTGCGCCGCCAGGATCTCCCCCTGGGCCCGGTGTTCTTCGAGGCCCTGGTTGACCACGATCAGCACCCCGCCGGGTTGGAGGCTGGCCCAGGCGGCCGCGACCAGCTCGCCCGGCCGGAAGAGCTTCCCCGGCAGCCCCCAGGCCAGGTGGTCGCGCTCGAAGACGAAGGGGAACAACATGGTCAGCAGATGGAAACGCCCCGGCTGGGGCCAGAAGCCCCGGGGGAGATATTCCACCCCGGCCAGCCCGCGCATGTGCGCCAGGGCATAATCGTAACGTGAATGCAGGTCGCCATACACCCGGTAGGCGTCTACCTCGTAGCCGGTCAGCGCCACCGTACGCCCCTGCGGGCGCCGCCACCAGCGCAGCAATGCCGCCAGGGCCTGGACGTAGAACCAGTGCGACGGGCCGATATCACCCGCCACGACCTGCTGCGGCAATACGGCCCCGCTCCGGTCCAACGCTTTTTCCAGCAGATCCAGGTAAAAGAGGTTCTCGCGGTAATTGACCGGTGAGCTGTTGTGCTCGAATTCCTCCAGGTGATAGGCCGACCTCAAGCGCTGGTGGATAGCCTCTGCCCGCACCTTCTCCTCCGCCGCCAGGTGGGTAAAGCGATCCGCTTCCGCCCGGGTGCGCAGGCGCAGCCCCGGGCGCCGCAGGCGAAACCACTGGCGCAGCGGGTAATCCACGGCGTTGTAGACGCGCCAGGCCCATCTGCGAAGGGAAGCAAGCCGGTCATTCATAGGTCAACCTATCATTCCTTGTCCAGATTGTATCATCGGATGCGCTTCCCGCCGGCGCCTTGGCGCGGTTCCGCGGCCGGTGGTCTTTGAAGCCGGAAGAACGCCGGAGAAACTGTGTTTACGCCGGCCAAAGACCAAGGCGTCCCGGCCAGGGGGCGCCATATATTTAGTATCGTTCCACTGCGCTTCCGCGCCGTTCTACTGGAATGACACGCCTGTCATCGGGAGTGCAGCGAAGCCCCCGGCGCTCTGGCCGGGAGAAAGAAATTCTTCTTCCTGCCGTCAAGGCCCAGGCCAGCTTACCGTCCATGCCGTAGCCAGAAAGGATCTAATCCACCAGGGAATCTGCATCCATACGGAATACGGTGAATCCCCAAATGTCCCCTGCCGTGCTACCCTTCCAGCCGTCGTAACAAATAATCCATCCGCTCAAACACATCTCGTTGGATCAGGGCACGGCTATCAGGATCGTTTTCTTCCAGGAAATTGACAACGTGTACAGGGCCAACATGCTCAGGGGTTTCAAACTTCTCAGCAAGTATCTTTAGTCCTTCGATCACCAGAGAATGATGCAAAAAGGATTGAAACTCTTCTACCAAAGGATCTATCCCACCCGGATAATTTACCAGGCAGTAATAGATATCGTAGGCATCTTTTTCTTTCAAACGATTCCGGAGAGCTTGTGCCTTCATCATCAAAAAAGGCACCACTGAGGCGACCCGAATCCGGGCTTGATCCTTACCTCCGCCAGGGAGAGTACCTTCGAGGACTACTTCAACGGGTTCCTGGAAGGCCAAATCGCACGCACGCGCTTTGCGCGGCTGCATATCCTGGACTTTCTGCGTGCGATGCTTTTCACCTGTACCCCCGTATTCCCCCGACAAAAAGTCAACTTCCACCTTGATCTCACTACTATCGATCCTAACCGTACGGTAGAAAATGAAAGGCTGGTTTCCTTCGACATACCCCCTTGAAAGTAGTAACTGCATAATCGTACGATAACCCACATCCAAAATCTCTCGGTGATCCAAAGCCAGATCTACGTCAATCGTTCCAATGTGTTCTTCAACGGGGTTTTTGAACAACAGGCCTGGTACCCATCCCCCAACCACTACAAAGCCTTTGTAATATTCGTTGAGTAAATGAGACAATTCTATTAATACGCTGTAGGATGCCGCTACTTGAAGCTGGCTGTATTCGGTCCTTTGGGCTGCCATGATTTTAGAAGTACCTCATTGTATAGAAATTCGGCGGCTTCTTCGCCGCGCCCACGATTTTTGACCAGATCCAAATATACCTGAACCGGTGTGGCAACTTCGATCCCTGCTACCCTCTGGGTATGCCAATAGACACCTTCGTCATAGGGATTGAGAATATTGACGTTTGCTCCACTACTGACCGGCTTCAAATTCAGCGCTGTAACCAGCAAATGGGTAGACGTCTGGTCGAGATAAACCATCACACGCTGGTTCCGGACCATGGGGGCCAGCCGGTCGGCCGCAGAAAATCCGGTCAGTGCGTACCGGATTCCACTTTGATCACAATACTTACCCAGCTTCTGTTCCACATCGGATACAGTTTCCAACGAGTAAAATTCAAGGATAGTATTTTTTCGATAAGAATAATTCTCTGACCAATCACGAAGCAATCTATGGGGTTCAACCAATTGAAATCCCAGGGATGAGGAAGTGATAAGCTCTTGTTCATCGAGTTTCTTACGAATGTGGGTGATCATACCAGAGCTCACCTGAGCTTCCTGGGCCAGTTCAAGGGTCTTCCATGGCCGGTAAGGGTGGGTCAAAAGAACGCGAAGAACCCGTTCCGATTTAGGGGCATATAGAGAAGAAATCTCGGACTTGTAAGGATACCGGTTCGGGAAATTCTCGTGGTGAATGTAAACCTCTTGAAACGCGATTTGGCAATTTCCCGATAGGTCCAGATAGCCAATCCCGGCCGCCTCACAAATCTGTGCAGATTGTGGGGAAATAAAGGGCGCAATGACCATCCCATAAATCGATGGATTTTTCTGAATTGCAAGTGTTAACTGATTAACAGAACTGCGAATCGATTTGGGCGTTCCCTGGGC
>JAAZNB010000598.1 GCA_012798515.1 Chloroflexota bacterium | reverse complement strand
TCGAAGGATTGGGCCAACAGGTCGAGGGAATTGGCCGTGTCGGGGCGGAAGAACCAGGCCAGGCGGCTCCATTGTCCCCAATTCGAGGCGGGGGCGGCCGGTGTGGCAGTGGGCTGGGGCGCCGGCGGAAGGGTCGGCTGAAGGGTCGGTGGGGGTGTAGCAGTAGGGGGCGGCCAGATGACCGGCGGCGCTGCGGTGGGCGTGGGCGGCTCTTGCTCAGGCTGTTCCGGCGGGCCATCGGTTGCCTGGGGCGGTTCGGGGGTAGGGCTGGGCTCCTGATCGGCGCCGTTGAGGCTGATCCCGGAGGTATGTGCACCCGGGTCGACCCACACCAGGCCATTGGAAAAGTCGCGTTTCCATACGCCACCCTCCTGGTAACGCTCACCCAGGGGCTGGCCCAGATCGATCTGGTAATTGTCGTAGGGCCAGGCTACCCGGTAACAGCAAGCGTTGGTGTAGCGGAAGGCCGCCCGGCCTTCAGTGAGCAGCAGGTATGAGGCAAAGGCAAATTGCTGGCGGTCGTTATCGCCTTGTTCTCCCTGGGCAACCAGGATGACACGCTTTCCGGCGCGCTGGGTATCGGTGAGGTAATCCAGCTGCTGCTCCCAGCGCGCGACGTCGTAATAATCGTTGTGCCAGCCTACGGCAAAGTCTTCCAACAATGCGCCATCCATGTATTGCATGTAGCTATGCCAAACACTCGGATCGCGCAGCGAGATAATGTTGCCGTACAGGAGCTGGCCTTCGGGTTGGGTGAACTCGGTATAAATCTGCTGCAAGAAGCTCTGTATCGCGCTCTGGTAGGAAGCATCGTCGGGGTACAGTGCCGGCCGGATGCCTCGCTTATCGAACTTGCCCAGGCTGGCCTCGACGTTGTCCATGAAAATGCCGTCCCAGCCCAGGCTGGCCTGGTACTGGCGGGCGCGCTCGATCCAGAAGGTGCGCCATTCCGGATTACCGGGGTCCATCAAATAATAGTTGTTATCCTCGATCCGGTTGCCGTCACTGTCCAGCAAGAACCAGTCGGGGTGCTGGTCGCTGATGGTGCAGAAATCGCCGGTCTGGTCGGCGGCGTGATTGCGCCAGGGCGTGGAACCACAGTCATTGCCCTGGATCTCGTTTAACAGGATGTAGCGCAAATAAGGCGCATTTTTCCCGTTGGCCTTCAGCTGGTCGCGCAGGCCTTCATCGCCTTTGGTCAAAATAAACTCGTCGTAATACTCGACGAGCGGCGAGACCTGGCCGTCCTTGGGGTTCTTGTAGAACCAGGCGATTTGAATGGGGTCATCCGGAAAATCACCGGAACGGTAACCTTCCAGATGCAGGGATGAGCTGCCCTCGGATAAGTCCGTGTCATCCGGCTGGTAAAACTGGCTGGCTGGGTTGCGCGTTGAGGGTGAGTTGGCGGCCGGGAGGAGGTTGAGCGTGGTCGCAGCGGCCTGTAGCAATGATCCAGAAGATACGTGGCCGGAGGTTCCGAAAGCAGCCAGTGAGAGGGCGGTGATCAATACCGCGTGTGTGAATCCCACGAGTCGCATCGTGAAGCTCCTATGGAGTTCCAAAAACCAGTAAACAACGGTTATTTTGGAATTATTTTCTGCCTAATCATACCTGATTTCGG
>JAAZNB010000597.1 GCA_012798515.1 Chloroflexota bacterium | reverse complement strand
CGCCCGGTGCGCCGCCCCCGTCCCGCACCGGCCGTTCCACGGCGATGCCGGCGTTACTCCTCCATCTCCACGTAAATCCGTTTGTTGATCTTGCCCTTGCTCTTGTAATCACTGATGTGCATGCGGCCCACGTCGCGGGTGTTGGCCACGTGTGTGCCGCCGTCGGCCTGCAGGTCCAGCCCGACGATCTCCACCACGCGCACCTCGCTGATCCCCGGCGGCAGCAGGTTGATCTTGGTGCGGATCAGGTCCGGGATCCGGAAGGCCTCTTCGCGGGGCAAAATCTGTACGCGCACGTCGCGGGCGGCCTGCACCTCGCGGTTGACGGCTGCCTCGATCACGCCTACCAGGTCCTTGCTCAGGGATTCGAACTCGAAATCCATGCGCCCCTTGAGTGGTTCCATGTCGCCGCCGGTGACCTGGGCGCCGTAATCGCGGAACACCACGCCGCACAGGATGTGCATGGCGGTGTGGGTGCGCATCAGGCGAAAGCGGCGTTCCCAGTCCACGCGTCCCTGCACGGGCGTACCCGGCTCGGGGAGGGGCGCTTCGGGCGCCAGGAAATGCCACGCTCCTTCGGCGCTCTTGCGCGAGCGCACCACTGCCAGTTCCTGGCCGGCGGCGATCAGCACGCCGGTATCGTAGGGCTGGCCGCCCCCGCCGGGATACAGGGCCGTCTGGTCGAGCTGTACGGCGTGGTTCTCGGCATCCACAGATTGCACCACGGCGTTAAATTCTTGCAGATAAGCATCGCTTTGGTATAACAGGCGGGTCATATAAAAGTCTCCACGTGGGGTTTCGACCACAGGTCGTACTCCTAATCATACTCAAGGCCGCCTGCCCCGGCAAGGGGCCCCGGCCCGCTCACAGTCACTGGCCCCGGGAATGCCATTTTGGGGCTTTTTCTCATATAATTTCACCAGGAGGACTATGTTCAACACCTTACTGACCATTCTGATTGGCATCACAGGCGGGCTGGCGGTGGGCGTCCAATCGCCCATCTCCGGCCAGATGGGGCAGCGCGTGGGCGGCGCTGCCAGCAGCTTCATCGTCCATTTCAGCGGCATGCTGCTCTCCGGGCTGTACCTGGTCTTCCAGGGCGGCGCCCGGGTGCGCGACTGGCTGTCGCTGCCCTGGTACATGCTGGGCTCGGGCGTCTTCGGCCTGATCCTGTACCTGACCATCAACTATACCCTGCCGCGCCTGGGCGCGGCGTCCATGGCGGCCCTGATCATCACCGGCCAGCTGCTGGTCGGCATCCTGGTCGACCACTTTGGATGGTTCGGCGTGGCCGCCCGGCCGCTCGACCTGGCCCGGGCCGGCGGGGCGCTGCTGCTGCTGGCCGGCGGGTACCTGCTGTCTCGTTAGGAGGGCGTAATGCACTATACCCAGGTCTACAATTCTCAAGCCGTGCCGGCGGAGCTGGCCCGGCGCATCCGCGTCATGCCCAAGGTCGAGATCCACGTCCACCTGGAAGGCGCCGCCGCGGCCGGGCTGGTTTTCGACATGGCCCAACGCAACCACGTCTCGCTGCCGGCCGCCACCCCCGAGGCATGGCAGGCTTTCTACGCCTTCCGCGATTTCGACCACTTTATCGAGATCTACCTGCTGGCGGTGGCCTGCATGCGCACGCCGCAGGACTTCGTCGATATGGTGACCCACTTCATGGCCCAGCAGGCCGCCCAGAACGTTCAATACAGCGAGGTGTTCGTCAGCGCCGCCCTGCATTACGGCAAATTCCCGCCTGCTGAGCTGGTGGCCGCCCTGGCCGAAGGGGCGCGCCTCGGGCGGGAACGCAGCGGGGTGGAGATTGCCTTCATCCCCGACCTGTCGCGCCAGTCCTGCCAGGAGCGCGCCTTGCAAGAATACGTGCTCGCGGTGGCCCTGCACGCCCGGGAGCAGGGTATCGGGGCCGGCATGGGCATCGGCGGCAACGAGGTGGGCTACCCGCCCGGCCTGTACCGTGACATCTTCGCCGAGGCCCGCCGCCAGGGGCTGCGCGTGGTGGCCCACGGCGGCGAGACCACCGGGCCCGAGAGCGTGCGCGGTGCGCTGGACGAGCTGGGCGCCGAGCGTATCGGCCACGGGTTGAGCATCCTGGACGACCCCGTCCTGGCCGGCGAGCTGGCCGCCCGGCGCATCCCCATCGAGGTCTCGCCGCAGAGCAATTACTGCACGCGGGTGGTGGCCTGGGACCGGCCCCACCCCATCCGGCGCATGTTGGAGGCCGGCCTGTTGTGCACGCTCAACTCGGACGATCCGCAGATGTTCGCCACCGACCTCAACAACGAGTATCTGACCCTGGCGGCCCAGGGTTTTTCGTTCGAAGAATTATGG
>JAAZNB010000596.1 GCA_012798515.1 Chloroflexota bacterium | reverse complement strand
GCCTGGGTCGACTTGACCTGGTGGACCGTGCGCAGGGCCAGCAGCACCAGGGCCGTGGCGTACAGGATGAACAGGACGATCAACGCGCCCAGGATCCCGCCGGCGCTCAACGGGTTGAGCAGGGCCTCCCCCTCCACCCCGGCGGCGCGGCCGGCGCCCAGCCCGAGCAGCAATACGATGCTCAACGGGGCGACGATCTGGGCCAGCAAGGCGCACTGGGCCGCGAAGCTCCCCGAGCCCTGATAGAGCTTCAGGACGATGAAAAAGAAGCCATTGAGGAGGAAGAACCCGCCGGCGGCGAGCAGGAATCCGGCCAGCATCCCGGCGGCCGGGCCATTTTCGGCGCCCACCGGAGAAGGCCCCCCGGCGGCGAAGGGAAACAGGCCGGCGGCCAGGGCGAAGATGGTCACCCCCAGGATCGTTTTGAGCCACCCGGTGTTCGCAAGTTCAGCCAGGTAGGTTGGCTGGCTGGGTTTGGTCAGGATCCGTAACCAGCTGTCGATCAAGCCACGCAAAGGGTTTGGGGTGCTTTGCGCGATTTGATGGTCTCTTTGCATCGCATCTCCTTTCGACGAAATAAATAAAAACTCTGCCGCAGGTTGCACCCAACGCGGCAGGGAGGCTTCCGATCCAAAGAGGGGGAAACAGCCAGAACGTTGAATACAATACCAGCGCCGGCTCCCAATAGGAACAGGGCCATCGGGCCAGGAAGGTCGCGCGCCGGGGCAAATGAATACAGTCTCTTCCGTTGGGACGGACGAGAGAGGACTTGCTTGAAAGATACCAGTACTCAGACTGGGCGTTCGCTCCGAATAATTGCACCTCCGAGCGGGAGGCTGGAGCATGGGTCAAAGGAACGAATATGGCCATTCGGGGGTTCGCACAGCCCGACCGAACCCGGATTGGCCTACCGTTATTTGGAGGACACGCCCGATGCGCGCGCTACGCCCGCACACCCCCAATTCATCCGTGTCCATGTGTTAAGGAAAATTACACTTGTGATTATTATACACGCTTTTTTGGCCAAAATTACACCCACCGGCGTCATTTTCGCCCCCCACCCGCGGAGGCAGGACGCCTCGCAATCGTGCCCTACCTGGGGCCTCTGGTAGGGTGCGTTGGTAACGCACCTCTTCCTCGGGGTATGCCTGAGGCGGCGCGGGCAAGCCGGCGCCCTTTGCCGGCCGTGTTCGGTCGGGCGTACCCCTGCGGGGCATAATAATGGAAGCCCGACCTGCTAATTAATATGGCGGACTCTATCCCGGCTGCTCTACGGCCCGAGGTGGTGCGGGTATGCCGGCGCCCCGGGCCGGCCGTGTTCGGTCGGGCGTACCCCTGCGGGGCACCTTGGAAGCCCGACCTGCTAAAAAAATGGGCGAATTTTCCCGGCGCTGTGCTCTGCGGCCGGGGGGAAGCCGACCCGGCGTAGGTTGGCTAGAGCGGTCTGGCAAAGCATGCCCTTCCGTGGCGGAGGCAGGCAGCCAAGGCGCCCCGGCCGGCCCGCGCCCGGAGCGAAAGCCAACTTTCACCCTCCCGAACGGATCATCGGGGTATGCCTGAAGTGGCGCGGGTAAGCCGGCGCCCTTTGCCAGCCGTGTTCGGTCGGGCGCACCCCTATCAGGGCGTTATAATGGAAGCCCGACCTGCTAAAAAAAAGGATGGTCGGGCGCACCCCTGCGGG
>JAAZNB010000091.1 GCA_012798515.1 Chloroflexota bacterium | reverse complement strand
CACGAGCACGAGCACCCCCACCCACATGCAGACCACGAGCACGACCACCATACGGGCCATGAACACGCACACCATCACCACACAGGCCAGCGTGGGCTGAACGACATTTCGCGCCTGATCACAGACAGCGGCTTGCCCGCGGCAGTGCAACACACCAGCCTGGAGATCTTCCGGAAGCTGGCCGCGGCCGAGGCCAAAGTCCACGGCATCCCCGTGGAAGAGGTGCATTTCCACGAAGTCGGTGCGGTCGATTCCATCCTGGATATCGTCGGCGCGGCAGTGGGTCTACACTATTTCGATGTCGAGCAGGTGTATGCCTCGGCGCTGCCCCTGGGCAGCGGCCAGGTAAACACCCAGCACGGCCTGCTGCCCCTGCCGGCGCCGGCCACGCTCGAACTGCTGCGCATGGCCCAGGCCCCGGTGGTCCCTTCCCCCGCCAGCCAGGAGATGATCACCCCCACCGGCGCCGCCATCCTGGCCAGCCTGGCCACCTTCAGCCAACCGGAGATGACCCTACAGCGGGTCGGCATGGGCGCCGGCCGGCGTGACCTGGACTGGCCCAACGTGCTGCGCGTCATGATCGGCGATGCGCGGCAGGCCCAGGAATCCCACATCGAGCTGGAGAGCAACATCGACGACATGAATCCCCAGGTCTTCGGCCACGTCATGGCTCACCTGTTTCAAGCCGGCGCCCTGGACGTGTACTTCACCCCTATATATATGAAGAAGAACCGCCCGGCCACGCGCCTGTCGGTGATTGCCCGCCGGGAAGACGAACAGGTCCTCTCCGACCTGCTGCTCCGGGAGACCAGCACCCTGGGGGTACGCGTCCGTTCCATCTGGCGCCACGAGGCCCAGCGTGAAATGCGCCGGGTGACCACCCGTTTCGGCGACGTGTCTGTCAAGGTCAAGAGCCTGGCCGGCGACGTCATCCAGGTCACCCCCGAATACGACGACTGCGTCCGCCTGGCCGAAGAGGCCAGCGTGCCGGTCTTGCAGGTCATCCAGGAAACGGCCGCCGCCGGCCTGGCCCTGCTCCACCCGGCCCGCCCGTAACGGTGCATTCACCTGCCCCGCGATTGGCCCCTTTGGGCCAGGTCGTGTCACGTTTGATCCGTTCCTCGTTCTCCTGTTTTGGGTATATTTAAGCAATTGCGCAACCGTGTAATCTAGCCCTGGTGATCCACTTCACTCGCCAGAGCGGGCGGGCAAGCCTCCGGGTTCGCGCCTTGCTGATCTCTCCCCTACCTATCCCATTATCAGGAGCATAAAATCGAATGGCCTTACAGCAACTATTTACACCGGGCAAAATCAACCAGTTAGAACTGAAAAATCGAGTCGTCTTCCCTGCCATGGGCACCAAAATGTGCGAACCGGGGGGATATGTCAGCCAGCGGCTGATCGACTATCACGTGGCGCGGGTGAAAGGGGGCTGTGGTCTCAACATCATCGAAGTTAGTTACATCCACCCCACGGCCAGGATGGATAACGCCCTGGCGATCTACAGCGACAAATTCGTCCCCGGGATGCAAAAACTGGCCAGCGCCATCCGCGAGGCAGGCGGCAAAAGCTGCTTGCAGCTGTGGCACTGCGGGAAAATGGCCGCCGTGCCCGAACCGGTGTCCTCTTCCCCCATCCCTTTTATGGGCACTCCGGTTGCGCCCCGCGAGCTGACCATCCCTGAGATCCAGGAGATCGTGCAGGCCTACGCCGACGCCGCCGGGCGGGCCCAAACCGCCGGGTTCGACGCCGTCGAATTCCACGCCGGCCACGGCTACCTGCCCCAGCAATTCCTCAGTCCCTACATGAACAAACGCACGGACGAATACGGTGGCGCGTGGGAGAATCGCTGCCGCTTTGGGCTGGAATGCATCCGCGCCATCCGCGCCAAAGTAGGCCCCGATTTCCCCATCCTCATGCGCATCTCCGTCCTCGAAGACGTCCCCGGCGGCCTGACCGTCGAAGACATGATGAGCTTCTGCCAGCTGGCAGAGCAAGCCGGCATCGATGCCATCGACGTGTCACGCGGCCTGCCCGAGGGTGCGGCAATCAAATTTGAAGTCCCTCCGGTCGACCTGCCCATTGGTTTCAACGTAGAGAACGCTTCCCGGGTCAAATCTGTGGTCAACATTCCGGTCATCGTCGCCGGGCGCATCAACGACCCCGAGTATGCCGACGGAATCATCCAGGAAGGCAAGGTCGATTTCGTCGTCATGGGCCGCGCCCAGCTGGCCGACGCCGAGATGTGCAACAAAGCCGAACGGGGCGACCTGGACCAGATCGTCAAATGCATCGGCTGTGACCAGGGCTGCTTCGATGCCTATGTCAACCCGTACATCCCCTTCATCAGCTGCATGCGCAACCCGAGCACCGGCCGCGAAGTGGAATACTCTCTAAAAGCGACCGAAGCGCCCAAGAAGGTGCTCATCGCCGGCGGTGGCCCGGCCGGGCTGGAAGCCGCCACCACTCTGAAACGCCGCGGCCACAATCCCATCCTGTGCGAAAAAAGCGCCACCCTGGGCGGGCAGTTCTACCTGGCCGGCGCCGCCCCACGCAAGAAAGAGATGGCCGAAGCTGCCGTGCAGATGGGCCGCATTGCCAGACAAGAAGGGGTGGACATCCGCCTGAACACCGAGGTCACCCCTGAGCTGATCGATTCCATCCAACCCGACGAGGTTATCCTGGCCGTGGGCTCTACCCCCATCGTACCGCCCATCCCCGGTGTGGATGGAGACAACGTGATCCTGGCCCAGGAAGTGCTGTGGGGGCATACCGGGCCCAAAGGCAACCTGATCGTCATCGGCGGCGGCCTGGTTGGCCTGGAAACCGCTGAACTGCTGGCCGAACAGCGCCAACAGGTTACCATCGTTGAGATGCTGCCCGAAGTAGGCTCCGACCTGGGCTGGCTGCGCAAGATCCCCGTCTTCGAACACCTTTACGGCAGCGGGGTGCAGATGCTCACCAGCAGCAAGTGTGTGCAGATCAACGCCGGCGGCGTGATCGTCGAGAAGGACGGCCAGCAGCAGGAAATTCCTGCCGACTGTGTCATCCTGGCCGTCGGGTCGAAATCGCTCGACTCCGAAAATCTGTCCGCCCACTGCAAAGCAGGCGGCATTCCCTTCCACGTCATTGGTGATGCCCTCAAAGCACGTAAAGCCATCGACGCCATCTGGGAAGCCGCCGAACTCGCTCGCGAGGTCTAGGCCTGGCGTTCTTTCCTGTGTCCTTTGCGGGGCTGCCTTTTCCGGCAGCCCCTTATTTATCCCCTGCGGCAGGGGTGATTTCCACCCCATCGCGGACCGTCCTCCGCCGTTCGTGGTAGAATGCACTTCAATATTTGTAAAATGGCCTGTTTATCTATGAACGACGATCCTGTGCGGCCCAAACAACGGGCGACTCCCACCAACCAGCTTTCTGCCGTCCTTACCCCGCTGCTCAACCACATCGCGGAAGAGATGCACGCAGAGTACTGCCTGGTGCTCTTGCGGGATGCCTTTACGGACATGTACCAGCTGGTGGCCATCTCCGACAACGGCAACCATTCCCTGGGTTACGTCGTACGCCCGGACGAGGACCTGGTCAGTCGCGTGGTGCGCGACGACCGCCCGTTGTTCATCAACGATTACAACGGCTGGGCCGGGCGCAGCCTGGACATGGATGAGGACGCCTACCGGCTTAACGCCCACCTGTG
>JAAZNB010000595.1 GCA_012798515.1 Chloroflexota bacterium | reverse complement strand
CTGTAGGCATTGCCCGGGCCACCGTTGTAAGCTGCCAGGGCGGCGTAGATATCGCTGTTGAAGTAATCGAGCTGGCGCGCCAGGTAATGGATTCCCAGGGGCACATTGACGACCGCCCGGTACAGGTCTTGTGACGAGTAGCTCGGCGGCCATTGCATCTCCGAGGCGATTTCCTGCCCGGTGGCGGGCATGATTTGCATCAAGCCGCGGGCCCCGGCGGATGACTGGGCGAAGCCTTCGAAGAGGCTTTCCTGGCGGATCAGGGCAAACACGAACAGGGGGTGGAAAGTTTCTTTCTGGGCAGTCGACAGGATCAGGTCTTTGAAATAGATGCCGAAACGGATGTGGTTGAAATATGCCGGGGCGGTCAAGGTGGCCAGGTCGTCCATGTTGGCCAGGGTCAGTATCTGGCGGCTGACCAGCACCGCCTGGCGATAGAAACCGAGGTCGACCAGGTGACCCAACAGGCGGAAATTGTTGATGGGGTCTTCGATGACAGTGTTGCGCAGTGACTCGAACTCGTCCACCGCGTTGGCATACAGCCCCAGGGCGTAGAACTCGTTGGCGCGTTGGAAACGCGGGTCGGCCTCCAGGGCGCTCATATCGTCCAGGTTGGTGTCGTCTGGGATGGCGAAGGTGCTGCGCATCCACAGCTCGGCCAGGTGTTTCTCTTCTTCCAGGTCATAATCCAGGTTGTAATCCACGCTGGTAGCGAGAGGAGCACTGCCGCTGAGGATTTCTTCGGCCCGATTGCTGTAGTAGCCGGTGGGATCAGACTGGGAGGCCAGTTGGAAAGCGGACTGGGCCTCTTCGGCTCGCCCCGCAGACTGCTGTGTCTTGGCGATCCAGAAGTAGCCGGAAGCCTTGTCTGACGGGGTCACGGCCAGGGCCAGGACGCGCTGGAAGAGGTTCAGGGCCTGATCGTAGCTGGCCAGGCGGTATTGGGTAATCCCGGCCAGGAAGAGGGCCCGGTAGCTGATTTCGGCTGAGGGATATTCGTCGATTAGCCTGGCCCAGGTGCCGGCGGCGTCGGCGAGCTGGTCATTGCGCTCCTGGATGCGGCCGGCTTCAAACAGGAAATTGGCTGCCTCGGGGGCGTTGGGGTACTGGCGCACGAATTCCAGCATAGTCTGGGCGCCCTGGCTGTACTGGTCCAGGTAGACCCATTGGGTGTAGGCCTTCTCGTCGTAGGCGTCGGCCAGGAAGCGGTTGTCGGCGTACTGGATGGTCAGTTGATCCCAGGCGGCGATGGCGTTCTCGGGCTCGCCCATGGCCTGGTAGATCAGGCCTTTATAATGTAAAGGTGTACCGTCGTGGTCCGGATGGTCGGCAATATAGCGGTTGATGGCTTCCAAGGCCATCCCGTACTGGCCGGCAAAGTAATCCACGATGCCGCGGTTGAGCTCATCTACGGACTGGCCGGCGTCGATCAAGGCTACCAGGCCGGAATAAGAATCGTATGCCTTAGGATAATTGTTGACCGAATCCTGGAAGCGGGCGTAGGCCTGTTCCGGTTCACTGATGGCCAGGTAGGCCTGGCCGGCCAGCAGATTGGCCTGGGCTTTCATGTAGTCGTCGCCGGTGGTTTCGTAGAGGGCCATGAAGGTGCGAATGGCGCTGTCGTAATCGCCCATGGCGGAGTAAGTCTGGCCCACTTTCACCGACAGGCGTTCGGCGTTTTCCAGTTTTGGCGCCTGGATGGCAGCCATGTAGGCGCCCAGGGCTTCGGTATACTGGCGGGCGGCCATCAGGGCGTCCCCGCGCATTTCGTTGGCGTAGGCGTCGATCACCCCGGGGTGAGCGACCAGGTAGAGTTGGTAGGCATTGGCCGCCTCGGAGTAATTCTCCAGGGCGGTATAGCTCTGACCGAGCACGAAAGCCGCCCCGGCATAGGCGGCCGTGTCAGTGAAATTACTGGTCACGGTGAGCGCGGCTTGCAGCGCGGCGGTATAGTTTCCTTTTAAGTAGTTGACCCTGGCCATGCCCACCAATGCGGCGGCCTGGATTTCGCGATCGCTGGTGTTGTTGAGCGTGTTCTGGTATTCGGTGTAGGCCTGGTCGTAATCACCGCTGAAGAGCAGCCAATCGGCCTGGTGCGCGCGTATGGCCGGCTCCGGCGATGGAGTTTGCGTAGGAGGGAGAAGGGTCTCGATCAGGGGGATGGACTTGATCCCGCCTTCGGTATTTTCGTTGTTATCGGACGTATCCGTCTCATTTGGAAGAGAAAAAAGACCACAACCGGTGGTGATGATTGCCAGGACGGAGAGAATGATGAGGAGGCGTTTGACCATATTAAGCCTTATACCGGATGAATGTGAATGTGTCAATACTTTGACAAACCACCCATTGCATGTTAAACTTGCTTTACTTCTCCAGAGCGCTCTCTTGCGAGGGCGTTTTTTATGTGAACGATATGCGCACAGTTGAATGGGATGATCAACATCAACAGTTACGATTGATCGACCAGCGTAACCTGCCGGGCGATTTTGCGATTCTATCCTATGGAGATCATCACTCTGTGGCGGAAGCGATCCGGACCATGGTGGTGCGCGGCGCCCCGGCCATCGGCGCCACAGCCGCCTTCGGCCTGGCCCTGGCCGCCTATGAATTAGACGTCCGGGACGTGGAAAAGTTCCGCAATCATTTGCACGCCGCGGCGCAAACGTTGTTGGCCTCGCGACCTACGGCGGTCAATTTGGGCTGGGCACTGGCGCGGATGCGCCCATTGGTGGATGCTCCCGCCCAAACGGTGGATGAGATCCGGGCGCGCTTGATCGAAGAAGCCCGGCGTATCGCCGAGGAAGATGTGGCCACCAACCAGCGTATGGCCGGGTGGGGCGCTTCGTTGATCGACGACGGGGATACCCTCATCCATCACTGCAACACCGGTTCATTGGCGGCAGTCGACTGGGGCACCGCCCTGGGGGCGGTGCGCATGGCCCACGAACAAGGCAAGCACGTTCACGTGCTGGTAGACGAGACCCGGCCGCGGCTGCAAGGCATGCGCCTGACCGCCTGGGAGCTGGATCAATATCACATCCCCTATGAGATTATCAGCGACGGAGCCGCCGGTTCTTTTCTGCGTTCGGGCCGGGTACAGAAAGTATTCTTTGGCGCCGACCGTGTGGCGGCCAACGGCGACGTGGTGAATAAGATTGGAACCTACATGCTGGCGCTGGCGGCCCACGCCAACCGGGTGCCGGTGGTGTGCGTCTTCCCGACCTCCACCATCGACCTGTCTTTGGCCAACGGTGACCTGGTTCCCATCGAAGAGCGCGAGGCGGACGAAGTGCTGGATATCCAGGTGAAGGGGCGGCCTGCGGCTCCCGCCGGCGCCCGGGCCTGCAACCCGGCTTTCGACGTCACCCCCTGGTCGCTTTTATCGGCGCTGGTCACAGAAAAAGGCGTCCTATACCCTCCCTTCGAGAAGGGTCTGGCACAAACTTTAAAGAAAT
Organism: Chloroflexota bacterium; assembly: GCA_012798515.1. Taxonomy (GTDB): domain Bacteria; phylum Chloroflexota; class Anaerolineae; order Anaerolineales; family Anaerolineaceae; genus JAAZNB01. The sequence goes on along the minus strand of JAAZNB010000595.1, from coordinate 3,153 downwards.
AGGAACTGCTCAACCATGACGATGATTATCACCGGGTCTGTAGCCTTCGACTATTTAATGACCTTCCCCGGCTATTTCCGGGACCACATTCTGCCCGAACGCCTGGATACGATCAGCCTGTCTTTCCTGGTCGACTCCATGGTGCGGCAGCGCGGGGGCACGGCGCCCAACATTGCCTATACCCTGGCTTTGCTGGGTGAGCGCCCGGCCTTGATGGCGACCGCGGGTGAAGACTTCGACGAGTACCGCGCCTGGCTCGACCAGGCCGGGATCGATACGACCTACACCAAGGTCATCCCCGGTGTTTACACGGCATCTTTCTTTGCCAATACGGATCTTGCCAATTCCCAGATTTCCAGTTTCTACACCGGGGCGATGGCTTACGCCGCCGACCTATCGATCCACGACACGCACGCCGGCCGCGCCGATTACGTGGTCATATCGCCCAACGACCCCACGGCCATGGACCGCTACGTAAAAGAATGCCGCGAGAGCGGTATCCCTTACCTGTACGATCCCAGCCAGCAAGTGGTGCGCATGGACGCACAGCAGCTGCGGCGTGGGGTAGAGGGAGCGCACAGCGTGTTCGTCAACGAATACGAGCACGAGCTGCTGCAAAAGCATACCGGTATGACTACCGAGGATATCCTCCAGTGCGTGCGCATCCTGGCCGTGACCTGCGGTGCGCAGGGAGCCAAACTGTACGTGGATGGCCACGAGTACCAGATCCCTTCCGTCGAGCCGGTGCAGATCCTGGATCCCACCGGTGTGGGAGATGCCTTCCGGGGCGGTTTCCTGCGCGGTTTCGGCCTGGGTCTGGATTGGCAGACCTGCGGCCAGATGGGTTCTCTGGCGGCGACTTACTGCCTGGAGCAGCGTGGGACGCAGGCGCATACGTATACCCCGGGCCAATTCATCGCCCGTTACCGTTCTTTCTTCGATGATCAAGGCGCATTGGACGCCTTGTTGAGCGAATCATAATTGGGGGCCTTGCCCTGGAGGATGATAGATGGAAAAATATGATGTAAAGGATCTTCAGTTCGCAGAGGGTGGTCGACGTAGGATCGACTGGGCTGAACGTGAAATGCCTGTCTTGCGCCAGATTCACGAGCGTTTCTCGAAGGAACGTCCTCTGGCGGGTGTGCGGATTTCGGCCTGTTTACACGTAACCACCGAGACGGCCAACCTGATGAAGACGTTGCACGCCGGCGGCGCCGACGTAGTCCTGACAGCTTCTAACCCGCTGTCGACGCAGGACGACGTGGCTGCTTCCCTGGTATCGCACGAAGAAATCCCGGTATTTGCCATTAAAGGTGAAGACAACGCCACGTACTACAAGCACCTCAGCGCGGCCCTGGATCACAAACCGCACGTTACCATGGACGACGGCGCCGACCTGGTCAGCACGCTGCACAAGGACCGCCGTGATCTGTTGACGGATGTGATGGGCGGCACCGAAGAGACCACTACGGGCGTCATCCGCCTGCGCGCCATGGCTGCCGACAAGATGCTGGCATTCCCGGTAGTGGCCGTCAACGACGCCATGACCAAGCATTTCTTCGATAACCGCTACGGCACCGGGCAGTCGACCATCGACGGTATCATCCGGGCCACCAACGTGCTGCTGGCGGGGAAGACCTTCGTCGTGGCCGGCTACGGCTGGTGTGGACGCGGCCTGGCCTCCCGGGCGCGCGGCCTGGGCGCCAACGTCGTCGTTACCGAGGTGGACCCGATGCCGGCTCTGGAAGCCGTGATGGACGGTTTCCGGGTGATGCCCATGGCCGAAGCGGCCAAGATCGGCGATATCTTCTGCTCCGTAACGGGCGACTTGAACGTGATCGACCGTTCACATTTTGAAGCCATGAAAGATGGCGCCATCGTGGCCAATTCCGGCCACTTCAACGTGGAGATCAACATCCCGGCCCTGGATGAAATGTCCACCGCCAAAAAACTGGTGCGCCCCTTCGTGGAAGAGTATGACATGAAGGATGGCCGCCGTGTCTTCCTGCTGGGCGAAGGCCGCCTGATCAACCTGGCCGCCGCCGAAGGGCATCCCGCCAGTGTGATGGACATGTCCTTTGCCAACCAGGCGCTGAGCCTGGAATACATGGTGAAGAATTACCAGAGCCTGCAAAAGAAGGTCTACAGCGTGCCCGAAGACATCGATCGTGAGATCGCTCGCCTGAAACTGCGCGCCATGAACGTCGACATCGACGTGTTGACCCCCGAGCAGGTACACTACCTCAACTCCTGGGAAGAAGGCACCTAAACCGGCCCTTTTTCTATCTTCCAAGATCCACAAGTCCACCGGCGCATATCACGCCGGTGGTTTGTATTTAATCTCAGTGGGAAAATTAGTTGAGGATCGACGGGTCGCCGACGGTGATGCCCATGTTGCCCAACACGCCCCAGGAGGCCAGGAACAGGTCTACGCTGCGCTGGTAGACCATGCTGCCGTCCAGGAGGGTGACGTAGTAGGGATCGTAGCCGATGGCCAGCACGGTATGTTCGTAGGCAGCCACGGTGGTGGTGTTGCCGTTGGGGGCCGTGTAGGACACGGGGTAACCGGAGAGGGTATTGTTGATCACCCACACCATCACCGGGCGTCCGGAGGCGATTTCACTACGAATCGTGTCGTAAGACATGCCCTTGGCTGCGGCCGTGTTCAGGCCATACTCGCGCAACAGGTTCGCTACCGGCGCGGCGTGGACCCCATAGGAATTGGGTGGGACCTGCCCGCGCGGGTCGTAGAAACTGCCCACAAAGCCCTCGTCCGGGTCAGAAGAAAGCGGCATGCGGTCCAGGAAATCCAGCTCATCGATGGCCAGGCCGAAGTAGCTCGCCAGGTCGACGGCCGAGCGAGCTTCGCAATCCAGGGAATAATATTGCGGATAGCCATAAATATTGGAGATCATGGCCGACGTGGGTGGCCAGGTTTCTTCGGTGGGCGCCGGGGTGTCCGTGGGCAGGGGGGTGGCCGTGGGTGTCTCGGTGGGTGGGATAGGGGTGGCAGTGGGGCTGGGCGTGATGGTTGGCGTCTGCGTTACGGTGGAAGTGGGTAGGGGCTGGAAGGGTGTGCGGGTCGCCGGGGCCAGGGCCGGTAGGATGGCCAGCTGAGACCCGCCCTGGGCTGCCTGCACTGAGCGGCTGGAG
>JAAZNB010000594.1 GCA_012798515.1 Chloroflexota bacterium | reverse complement strand
TCATCGGTGATGACCTGCCAACCGTCGGCGATGTAAGTGATGTCTTGAACCTTGCCATCCTCGAAGTCCTCGCTAAATAAGATCGCGGGCTCCCCGGACGCTGCGGTGGGGGTGGAAACGGCCTGCGTGGGGAGCAAGGCGGGAGCTGCAAGCGTCTGGCTCCCGGCGGTTTGGGCTGGAGCCACTGTGGCGGTGGGGTCTGTGCCGGCCAGAGGGTCCCCGGGGAACAAATTGCGCAGTAGAACGGCGATGAGCGCCACAGCAGCCACCCCTCCCAACGCCCAAGGCCACCAACGGCCACGCGGGCTGTGTTGGGCAGGCGCGGGGGTGGGCCCGGTAGGGGCATCGAAAACCTGGTGGCCGGCGCCGGGATCCGCAGCGTCTATTGGGATGGGCTGGGGCGCGCTTCCCTTGAAATCTTGTATCGAAAGCTGCTCCAGCGCGGCGGCAAAGGAGGCCATGTCGGGGTAGCGGTGTTGTTTGTCCCTGGCCAGGGCCTTGACCAGCACTCTTTCGACCTCGTCGGGAATGCCCTTGACGAATTCCTGGGGCCTGGGCAGCGGGTCGCGCATGACCTTGATCAAAATGGCGGGCACGGTATCCGCCTGGTAAGGGACCCTCCCGGTGATCAATTCGTAGAAGGTAATGCCCAGGGCGTACACGTCGGCCCGACCATCGATGTCCTTCCCTTCCCACTGTTCGGGGGCCATGTAGGCCGGCGCTCCGATGCCTATCCCCAACCCGGTCTGGTCGAAGGTCTCGTCGCTCTCCAGGATCTTGGCCACGCCGAAGTCGGTCAGCATGGGCTGTCCACCCGGGGTGAGCAGGATGTTGGAAGGTTTGACGTCCCTGTGGACCAGCCCGCTTTGATGGGCAGTGTCCAGGGCGCGGGCAATGGGGGCGAGGATGGCGGCCGCTTCCCGGTAAGGGTAGGGGCCTGCCTTGGAGTGCATGCGCTGTTGGAGGGCCTGTTTGAGGGTGCCGCTGGGGAGGTATTTCATTACCAGGTAAGGGATGCCATCGTGCTCGCCATAGTCGGTGACGGGGACGATGTTGGGATGAATGAGGGCGGCGGTCTTCTGAGCTTCGGTCTTGAAGCGCTTCAGGACCAGGCGGTTGTTGTCACCGGAAAGTTTCTGGATCCGGATGAATTTCACAGCCACGTCACAATTGAGGTTGGTGTCGAAGGCCTTGTACACCACGGCCATCCCGCCTTCGCCGAGCTGTTCGAGGATGTGGTAGCGACCGATGGATTGTCCGATAAACTGCTGCATCTATGCCTCGGGTGATTGGATTTTGTAACTGCTCAGAAGCTGGAGAACCTCTTTGGCCTCGGGCTGAGGAGGCGCATGTTATTCTGTGTCTTCCGGGATCGTTTCCAAAGGGCTGCCGACCCGCCGGGCAACGATCACGGAGATGTTGTCCGGCCCGCCCAACGAATTGGCCAGCTGGACCAGGTGGCCGGCAGCCGCCTGGGGGCGCATCTGGCAGGCGGCCGCCCGCATGAGCGTCTCGGGGACTACGCCCCACAGCCCATCCGAACACAGCAGGATGACGTCTTCGAATGCCAGCGGGAATTCGTCACAATAGGGGAGGACTTCCTGTCTGCGCGCCGTAATCGACATGGTCAGCTGGTTCTTGTGGGGGTGGTGGCGGGCTTCCTCAGGCGTGAGGACTCCCTGGCGGACCAGCTCGGCCACCACGCTTTGATCGTAAGAGATTTGCTTGACCGCCTGTCCGCGGAATACGTACAGGCGGCTGTCGCCCACGTTGATCAGGTGGAGTGTGTTTTCGTCCAACACGGCTGCCACCACCGTGCTGCCCATGCCGGCTAACTGCGGATCTTTCTCGGCGGCCTGGCAGACCTTGCGGTGCGCCTGCCGGACGGTGGTTTCAAGGTATGGGCGGGGCGAGAGGGGGCGCGGCAGTGTGGCGTAGGATCGGGAAAAGGCCTCGATGACCAGCCGGCTGGCGAGCGCCCCGCCGGCATGCCCGCCCATCCCGTCGGCAAGCACGAGCAGGGCGGGGAACCGCCGCAAGATCGGGGGCAGGATGACTTTGAGGGAATCCTGGTTGGGGGAGCCTGCCCTGGCCTTGCCCGCGTGGGTGGCTTTTCCAATCTCGTAGAGCGCCGGCTGAAAGAGTTTCATCAGATTTGGTCTTGGGTCTCGGTCGTGTTTTCCGGTTCGCTGGGGAAGGGAATGCCATCGAACGTGCGGTCGTTGTTTACGATGTTGTCCAGCGTCTTTCCGCCTATTTCATTGGGCTGCTCGTGAGTGGGGAGGATTATCCTTAACTTGAGGCGTTTGCCCAGGCGGATCTCGTCACCGTTGTGTAAGAGCTGGGGCTCGGGACCCATCTCCTGATCGTTGAGATAGGTGCCATAGGTGGTGCCCTGTTCTACTTCGCGTAGATAAAAGTCTTTGTCTTGCTGTTCGATGATGGCGTGGCGTTTACTGACCGGGGAATCCTGTGGGAAGCACAGGTCGTTGTCGCTGACCAGCCTGCCCAGCCGGGTGAGGGGCTGTTGGAGGTCGAAGGTTTTTCCCACCAGACCCGGGTCGTCGCTGGCTGTGACCTCGATCCTGCCTTCCACAGCCGCCGCAGAACCGGCCCCGGCTTTGCGTTTGCGCAGCAGGACAAAGGCCAGGATGGCAACCACGACCACGGCGATCCCTCCCATGACGTAGGGCGAGTTCAAAGCCAGGGGTGCAGAGGCATCTGCTTGTGCGGGTGCGAGTGCGGTGGGCGATTGAGCCGTAGCAGAGGCGTCTTCGTCCTCGCCGGCCGGCATGCCGATGGTGATGTGGACTGCCTGCCGGGCGATTTCTTCTCCACCGGCTCCCTGGGCAACGGCCTCGACCGTGGTATTGCCGGCAAAGGTGGAGGTGAATTCAAAATCGACCTGGTAGGGCGCGGACGAGCTTTGGCCGACTTCTTTACCGCCGACGTAGAAGATCACTTTTTTCACCTGGTCAGCCTGCCCGGTGACGACCGCGGAGAGGGTTTGTTTCCCGGTTAGAGACTGCCCTTCCTCCGGCGACTTGATCAAAATTCCGGTGGGCATCTCGGGAGAAGTGAAGTTACGCGTATCCTTGGCCGTGCCGTTCGACGTGTTGACCTGGATGACGAGGGTATGGTTGCCCTGGGCGGAGGTGGTGGTGTACTTCAGCACGTATTGCGATTTGAGCTGCTCTGACAGCGCTTTGAAGATGGTTCCCAGCTGGTCGCTGGTGGGGGCGTGTTGGAAACGGCCGCCGGTGGTGGAGGCCAGGCGTTGCAGGGATTGCTGGTCGATTTGAGCGCCCAGGCCGAGGGTGTAGATCGGTATGGCCGTGTTGCCCTGGGTGGCCAGGCGGATGACGTCGTCGGCCGTATACGTGCTGCACGTTTTCCCGGCGCTGGTTTCATCGACGCCATCGGTGAACAAGATCACCGCCCGGCGCCCGGAGGGTAACCCGGCTGCATTTTGAACCGCCTGGTAGGCGGCATCGAACAGGCAGGTGCCGGAATTGGGAATGACCTCGAGGGCGGCCAGTTTCTGCCCGGCGTCCTGGCGATCCTGGGTGAAATCGACGATGGCGGTCACGGTGTTGTTGAAGCTCAGGATCGAAACTTCGTCGTCGCTGCCCATGCCCAGGAGGAAGCTGTTGGCGGCCACCTTGGCGGATTCGATGCCCCGGCCCACCATGCTTCCACTGGTATCCAGGGCCATGACCAGGCTGATGGGGTCACTGGCGGTGGTGAC
>JAAZNB010000090.1 GCA_012798515.1 Chloroflexota bacterium | reverse complement strand
TTCCTTGGACAATTATTACTAATGTGGTAGAATTTTTGCCAGGAACAAAATTGTCCTTGAAGCTCATCCAGAGAGGTGGAGGGACCGGCCCAATGAAACCTCGGCAACCGCGAGTGCGGTGCCAATTCCGGCAGGAAATCCCGACGATTTCCTGGAAGATGAGAGTGCTGCGCAGTCTATGCCTCTCTCCCGAGAGGATTTTTATTTAACCACCAGGGCGGAAAGCCCTTCAAACGCTTTCTGCCGCTACCGGAGAGACATCATGGCAAGAAAATATACCAACCGCCGCTACCTGGACCACCTCAACCACAACGTCCTCATCTACGATGGCGCCATGGGCACCAGCCTGCAAAAGATGAACCTGGGCGAGATAGAGTTTGGTGGCGCCCGCACGGTCGGCTGTAACGATTACCTGGTAATCAGCTACCCGCAGGCGGTGGAAGCCGTGCACCGCTCTTTCTATGAAGCCGGCGTCGACGTGGTCGAGACCTGCACCTTTCGCTCCAATCGCATCACCATGGCCGAATATGGCCTGCAAGATCAGGTGATCGAGATCAACCAGCAGGCTGCCCGCCTGGCGCGCCGCCTGGCGGACGAATACAGCCATAACGGGCAGCCCCGTTTCGTCGCCGGTTCCATCGGCCCTTCCGGCAAGCTGCCCTCGATGAGCGATCCCGAGCTCTCAAACGTCACTTTCGACGATCTGGCCGATGTGTTCCGTGAGCAGGCGCGTGGCCTGATCGAAGGCGGCGTGGACGTGTTGTTGATCGAAACTTCACAAGACATCCTGGAAGTCAAAGCTGCCATCACCGGCTTGCAGCAAGCCTTCACCGAAACGGGTATCTACCTGCCCATTCAGGCCCAGGTCACGCTGGACACCACCGGGCGTATGCTGCTGGGCACCGACATTTCCGCCGTGCTGGCCATTCTGGAAGGCATGCCTATCGACGTGGTCGGGCTGAACTGTTCCACCGGGCCGGATTACATGCGCGACCCGATCCAATACCTGGGTGAGCACGCCCACCTGCCGGTCTCCTGCATCCCCAACGCCGGCCTGCCCTTGAACGTGGATGGCCAGGCGGTTTATCCGTTGGAGCCCCAACCCTTCGCGGATGCGCTGACCGAATACGTCGACAAATTTGGCGTCAGCGTGATCGGTGGCTGTTGCGGCACCACACCCGAACATCTGCGCGCCCTGGTAGACAGTGTCCATGGGCGGCCTCGCCAGCACGTGTCCCTGCCGGCTACGCCCAACCTGGCCTCATCCATCCAGGCCGTGCCCATGCTGCAAGAGCCGCGGCCGTTCCTCATCGGAGAACGTCTCAACACACAGGGCAGCCGCAAATTCAAGGAACTGATCCTGGCCGAGGCCTATGATGACATCCTCACCATCGCCCGCCAGCAGGTCGATCGCGGCGCCCATGGCCTGGACCTGTGCGTGGCGCTGACTGAACGGGCCAACGAATCCGAAACCATGCAGCGGGTGATCAAAGCCCTCTCCCCGGTGGTATCGGCGCCCTTCGTGATCGACTCGACCGAGGTCGAGGTGATCGAAACGGCGCTCAAGACGGCCCCCGGGCGCTGCCTGATCAACTCCATCAACCTGGAGGCCGGCCCGGCCAAAGCCGAACGCATCCTCGACCTGGCCCGGAAATACAACGCCGCCGTGATCGCCCTGACCATCGACGAGCAAGGCATGGCCAAAACCGCCGATCGCAAACTTGAGGTGGCCCAGCGCATCTACGACCTGGCCGTCAACCAATACGGCCTGCGCCCCGAAGACCTGGTCTTCGACGACCTGACCTTCACCCTGGCCACCGGCGACGCCGAGTTCAACCTGTCGGCCATCGAGACGATAGAAGGCATCCGCCGCATCAAGGCTGCCTTGCCGGGCGTGTTGACTTCGTTGGGCCTGAGTAACGTGTCCTTTGGCCTGGCACAGAACGCGCGGGCCGTGCTCAACAGCATCATGCTCTACCACGCCGTACAGTCCGGGCTGGATATGGCCATCGTCAACCCGGCCCACATCACCCCCTACGCCGACATCTCTCCCGAAGAGCGCCAGTTGGCCGAAGACCTGATCTATTATCGCCACCCAGACGCGCTGCAGCGCCTGATCGAATATTTCCAGAACAGCGCCGGTACGCCCCAGGCCAAAACCGACCACCAACAGGCCGAGCTGGAGGCAATGAGCCCCGAACAGCGCCTGCACTGGCGCATCTTGCATCGCCAGAAAGAGAACGTCGAGCAGGATATCGACGAGATTCTCGCCCGCGATCCCCAGGCCAAGAAATCGGACACCGCAGTGACAGTTTTGAACACCGTGCTGCTCCCTGCGATGAAGGAGGTCGGCGACCGCTTCGGTAGCGGCGAGCTGATCCTGCCGTTCGTCCTGCAGTCCGCCGAGGTGATGAAGAAGTCTGTGGCCCACCTGGAAAATTACCTGGAACGCAAGGAAGGCACCAGCAAGGGCCTGATCGTGCTGGCCACCGTGTACGGCGACGTACACGACATCGGGAAGAACCTGGTGAAAACCATCCTCTCCAACAACGGCTACGACGTAATCGACCTGGGCAAACAGGTGCCGGCCGAGACGATCATCTCCAAGGCGGTCGAAGTGCACGCCAGCGCCATCGGCCTGAGCGCCCTGCTGGTCAGCACCAGCAAACAAATGCCCCTCATCGTCAACGAGCTGCACCGCCGCGGGCTGGATTTCCCCGTCCTGATCGGCGGCGCCGCCATCAACCGCCGTTTTGGGCGCCGCATTCTGCTCACCGACCAGGAAGCTTTCTACCCGGCAGGGGTATTCTATTGCAAGGACGCTTTCGAAGGGCTGGAAACCATGGACCAGCTGAGCCATCCCGAGCAGCGCCAGGTATTGAACGAGCGTATGCGCCAGGAGTCCGAGATGGAATTGGGGCGCAAGATGCGCACAGCTCCCGCTTCCAACGCCGGTGCGCGGCACTCCTCGGTGCTGCCGGCCGGTCGCATTCCCTCCCCACCCCATTACGGGCCCCGTCTGGTGCGCCAGATGCCGCTGGAGATCGTCTTCCAACACCTGGCCAAGAACGAGTTGTTCCGCCTGTCGTGGGGCGCCAAGAACACCCACGGTGAAGCCTGGGAAAAGCTGCAAGCAGAATATGAACAGCGCCTGGACCAGATGCGCCGCCAGGCCCAAAAGGATCCCTGGCTGTTCCCCCAGGGCATCTATGGTTACTGGCCGGTCCAATCCCAGGGCGACGACCTGCTGATCTATGAGCCCGAATCCGTGCAGAGCGGCGCCCCGGTCGAACGGATGCGCTTCACCTTCCCCCGCCAGGCGGGTGGAGAATTCCTCTGCCTGGCCGACTACTTCGCCCCGGTCGAGTCCGGGAAGATGGACGTGGCCGCTTTCCAGATTGTGACCATTGGCGAAGAAGCCAGCCGGCGCTTTGAACGCCTGCAAGAAGCCGGTGATTACAGCGAAGCCTATTTCACCCACGGCCTGGCCGTACAGATGGCCGAAGCCGCCGCCGATTACCTGCACCAACACGTGCGCCGCGAATTAGGCCTGGAAGCCGAGCAAGGCAAACGCTATTCCTGGGGTTACCCCGCCATTCCTGACCTGGACGATCACCAAAAAGTGTTCCAGCTGCTGCCGGCCGAGCGCGACCTGGGGATGCAGTTGACCCCGGCCTTCCAGCTCGTCCCCGAGCAGTCCACGGCCGCCATCACCCTGCACCACCCGCAGGCGAAATATTACAACATCGGTGAGACACGCATCGAACAGTTGGTCAAATCGATGGGCCAGTCGTAACGGATAATTTTATGAGTGAGCAAGGTTTTCTGCACTATTTACACAATAAAACCCGACCGGTGCTGTTCGATGGCGCCATGGGCACCGTGCTCAACCAGCGCGGCGTCGAGTTTAACCACTGTTTTGACGAGCTCAATCTGGCCCAACCTGCCCTGGTCGGCGAAGTCCACCGTGAGTACATCGACGCCGGAGCCGAGGTCGTCCAGACCAACACGTTCAGCGCCAATCGGTACAAGCTGGGACGTTTTGGCCTGGGGGACAAAGTGGCCGAGATCAATCGTGCCGGGGTCGAGCTGGCCCGGCGCGTCGTTCTGGCTTCTTTCCAAAACGTATTCATCGCCGGTGACATCGGCCCGTTGGGAGTCCGTCTCTCGCCGTTTGGCCGTGTACAGCCCGAAGAGGCCCGCCAGGCTTTTCTGGAACAGGCCGGCGCCCTGGCCGAGGCCGGCGTAGATCTGTTCATTATCGAGACCATGACCGACCTGTACGAGATTCGCGAGGCCATTCAGGCCGCTCGCCAGGCTGCCGGCCACCTGCCTATCCTGGCCTCGATGACTTACACCCGCGACGATCGCACCTTGTTGGGCGACGACCCCCGCCGCGTGGCCCACTGGCTGCAAGAAGCCGGGGCAGACGTCATCGGGGTTAATTGCTCCGGCGGGCCCAATCAGGTATTACGCATCTTGAAGCAAATGCGCCAGGCCGTACCCGAAGCTTTGTTCTCGGCCATGCCCAACGCCGGCTGGCCTGAACAGGTCAGTGGGCGCATCATGTACCCGGATGCCCCGGATTATTTTGGCGAATATGCGCCCTTGTTCTGGCAGGCCGGGGCCAGGGTCATCGGCGGCTGCTGCGGTACGACTCCCCGCCATATCGCCGCCATGTGCAGCGCCATGGAAAACGCCGAAGCGTCCTCTACCTTCAACGGCCCCAGCCTGCGTACCCCCGAACCGGTAGACATCTCTTCCGCCGAACAGCCCACCCGCCTGGCGCAGAAACTAGCCGCCGGCAAGTTCGTCACCGCGGTAGAGATGGACCCACCGCGGGGCCTGTCCACCCACAAGCTGCTGGCCGGGGCCAGCATGCTGGCTGAAGCCGGGGTAGACGTGATCGACGTCGCGGATAGCCCCATGGCGCGCATGCGCATGAGTCCCTGGGCGGTGTGCGACCTGATCCAGCGCAACGTTGGGGTGGAAACGGTGCTGCATTTTCCCACCCGCGGGCGCAATCTGCTGCGCGTCCAGGGAGACCTGCTGGCCGCCCACGCCCTGATGGTACGCAATGTGTTTGTCGTTATGGGCGACCCCACCGCCATCGGGGATTACCCTGAAGCCATGGATAACTATGACCTGGTCCCCTCCGGGTTGATCAAGTTGATCAAACAGGGGTTCAACGCCGGCGTCGACCACTCCGGCTCGAACATCGGGCAGCCGACTTCTTTCCTGGTGGGATGTGCCCTCAATCTTAACCCGCCAGACCCGGCCCAGGAGATCAAGAACCTGCGCCGCAAGTTGCGCGCCGGAGCCGACTTTGTGCTCTCACAACCGGTGTACGACTTGCAGCGCGCCCGGGATTTCTTGAAGCATTACGAGTCCGAGAATGGCCCGCTCAATGTCCCCGTGGTGGTAGGAATCCTGCCCCTGGCCAGCGCCCGTCACGCCCGGTTCTTGCATCATGAAGTCCCCGGGATCATCATCCCGGAGGAGATCCTGTACCGCATGGAACAGGCCGGCGAAAAACCAGCCCGGACGGGGATCGAAATTGCGATAGAATTAGTAGAGCAGATACACGCTTTTGCCCAAGGCGTCTACATCATGCCGGCCTTCAACCGCTTCGATTACGCCGCTGAAATCATCGAAAGTATCCAACCCATCCTCAAAGCAGAGACCTGATTGATTAACCTTACGGGAAAACGCATGCTACTGGCCATCGATATTGGCAATACCAACCTGACCCTGGGCCTCTACGAAGGCAAGACCCTGGGCTCGCGTTGGCGTCTGGCAACCGATCACGACCGTATGCCCGATGAATACGGCCTGCAAATGCTCGGCTTACTCCAGAACAGCGGCACCTCCATCGAACAGATCCAGGGGGTATGTATCGCTTCGGTCGTCCCGCCCCTGACGGGCCGGATCGTCAAAGCGATAAAACAATACCTCAAACTGGATGCCCTGGTCATCGATCACGGTCTCAAGTTCGATCTGGAAATCCTGTACGAAGAGCCGAACGCCGTGGGCGTAGATCGTATCGCCGATGCGGTTGCCGTATTGCACCACCACGGCGGGCCGGCCTGCATTATCGATTTCGGCACCGCTACCACCTTCAACGCCATCACCGAAGAAGGCGGCTACCTGGGCGGGGCCATCGCTCCCGGCATCGGCATCGCCACCCAGGCGCTCTTCCAGCGCACAGCCAAGCTTCCCCGTGTGGACATTCAGCGCCCGCCGGCGGTGATCGGTCGCAATACCGTGCACGCCATCCAATCCGGGCTGCTGTTCGGTTACGTAGCCATGGTGGAGGGCATGGTGGAGCGCTTTTCACACACCCTGGGCCCGGACATGAAAGTCATCGCTACAGGCGGCTTTGCCGAAATCATCGCTAAGGAGACGCCGGTCATCCAGGTCGTGTCGCCCTGGCTCACCCTGGAAGGCATTCGTTTGATCTGGGAGCTGAACCACTGACAATGTCTAACCCGTTTGCCGGCAAAACCATCATCCTTGGAATCACCGGTTCGATTGCGGCCTATAAGGGCGCCGACCTGGCCTCCAAACTCCACCAGGCAGGTGCTGTGGTAGACGTCGTCCTCACCCAGGGCGCGCTGCACTTCATTCACCCCCTCACGTTTCAATCCGTCACCTCCCGGAAGGCTTACACCGATCAGGACCTATGGGGCGGCGAGGGACACGTGGCGCACATCACTCTGGGCCGGTCGGCCGACCTGATCGTCGTTGCCCCGGCCAGCGCCAGCACGATCTCCAAGCTGGCCAGTGGCCAGGCGGATAATCTGCTGGTCCTGGCCCACCTGGCTTCGGACTGCCCGCTGCTGTTGGCGCCGGCCATGGATGGAGGCATGTACGCTCATCCCGCCACCCAGGCCAACCTGGAACTGTTACGCCAACGCGGCGCCCACACCATCGGACCGGCTTCCGGGCACCTGGCTTCCGGCCTGGTAGGTCCCGGCCGTATGGTCGAGCCACTCGAAATCCTGGGCTTCGCCCGCTACGTGCTCAGCCGCGGCGGCCCGCTGGCCAGAAAGAAAATCGTCGTGACGGCCGGCGGTACCCAGGAACCCATCGACCCGGTGCGTTTCATCTCCAACCGCTCTTCGGGTAAACAGGGCTTTGCCCTGGCGCAGGCTGCTATCGACGCCGGAGCCGACGTGACCCTCATCACCGGGCCCAACGCTTTGCCCACACCGGGCGGAGCCCATCGCCTGGAGATCCACACCGCGGCCGAGATGCTCGCAGTCGTGCTGCGCGAGACGGCCGGCGCCGACGCCCTGTTGATGGCCGCCGCCGTAGCCGACTTCCGTCCCGCTGATTTTGCCGATCAGAAAATCAAGAAACAAAGTGGCTTCACCCAACTGAACCTGGCCCCCACCACGGACATCCTGGCCGAAGTAGCTGCCCGGCGCACCGCCGGTGAAGGGCCCCGCTGTGTGGTCGGGTTTGCCGCCGAAAGCCAGGATCTGCTACACAACGCTCAATCCAAGCTGCAAGCCAAACACCTGGATATGATTGTGGCCAATGACATCTCGGCCAAAGATGCCGGTTTCGAAGTGGATACCAACCGGGTCACTTTGCTGTTTGCCGGCGGCCGGCAAGAGACCTTGCCGCTGCTTTCGAAACAGGAAGTTGCCGACCGTATCATGGAGCAGATCGTTCAATGGCTGCTGGCCTGAACAATGCGCTGGTTCGCGCCGTCCTTTTGATCTTCTTGCTCTTCCCTTTCGCCGCCTCCGGGCCGGAAGGGAGTTCATCTCGGATTCTGCCGGTTGGAAATGCTTCTGCAGACCGCGCGGTATCCCCATCCCAGATTTCTACCCCTACGCCTGGTGTCGTAGGGGTTTATGGTTTTAGCGCCGGCACCAACCCGCTGACCGGCCAACCCGTTACAGACCCTGGGCTGCTCAACCGCCGCCCGGTGATGGTAAAGATTTCCAATTACCCGCCCAGTGTGCGGCCCCAATCCGGGCTGTCTTTTGCCGACATGGTCTTCGAATATTACATCGGCGAGGGCATGAACCGCTTCCTGGCCGTCTTTTATGGTCAAAACGCGGAACAGGCCGGCTCGTTACGTTCCGGCCGCCTGGTCGACGCCCAGCTGGTCGACCTGTATCAGGGGTTGCTGGTTTACGGCAGCGCCGACCCGCGCGTGGATGACGTTATCATCCAGGCCCTGGGCGAGCGCGCCATCTCCCATCTGGAAGCCGGCTGCCCGGTAATCTGCGGAGCCAAAGACACTCACCAATCCCCCTGGGTATACGCCAACACCGCGCGCATCACTCAGTACGCTGCGCAGAGCGGTATTCCTCCTTACTTCCCCCAGTTGGATGGTATGATTTTCGAGGATCACCCGCCGCAAAGTGATCAGTTTGCCATCCAGGTGGGCATCGAGTACAGTGCTTTCGACCGCGGTGAATGGCGCTACGATCCACAAACCAGCCGGTATTTACGTTGGGAAGAATCCAACCTGGATAAAGATGAAATGGTGCCCCTGACCGATTATCTGACCGGTGAGCAGCTTTCCTACGCCAATATCATCATCCTGTTTACCACCTATACCGAATATGCTGAGACCCTACACGACATTACCATATGGCCCAATCCCACCGGCAAACGCGCCCTCTTCTTTCGCGACGGGTTGATGATCGCAGGGTCGTGGCGTACGGTAGAAAAAGACCGCCCCATGCAGTTCTTCGACCAGTGGGGCCTTCCCATGCCCTTGAAACCGGGTAAGACGTGGCTGGTGCTGGTAGGCGATCATTCCACTCTGGAAGAGAGTTCTTCCGGAATTTGGAATTTGAATTTCGATCTATAATAAATACCGGTTCAATCACCGGGCAGAGGCACCTGCCAACGCCTATCCCTTCTGCCCTCAACTTATTGGCCAGGCTTCATGACCGAACAACGGGACACAATCCAATGCGCATCTTAGTTTTCTCTGATATCCACGCTAACCTGACCGCACTAGAAGCCGTTTTGGAAGCCGCCGGGACGTTCGACGCCGCCTGGTGCCTGGGAGACGTCGTCGGCTATGGACCAGACCCCAACGAATGCATCGAGCGCATCCGCCAGATCCCCAATCTGGTCTGTCTGGTAGGCAACCACGACGCTGCCGCGCTGGGGCAGATCAACCTGGAAGTGTTCAACAAGGAAGCTCGCCAGTCCGCTCATTGGATGCGGGAACACCTGACCTACGATAGCATTCAATTCCTGGAGGAACTCCCCAACCGCAAGGTCATCGATCCGGTCACCCTGGTGCATGGCAGCCCGCGCAACCCGGTGTGGGAGTACATCCTGGACACCAACACCGCAGCAGCAAACTTTTCCGCCTTCGATACTCAATTTTGTTTCATTGGCCACAGCCACCTGCCGGCCGCGTACCTTTGCCCTGATGCCCAGGCCGGAGTGACTTTAAAAATGCCGCCGGTGGGTCAGGTCTTCCAGCTGGAAGGTCGCGCCATCCTCAATCCCGGGTCCGTCGGCCAACCCCGGGACCACGACCCGCGCGCCGCGTTTGCTATCTTCCACAGCGATGAATTGACCTGGGAACCCATGCGGGTTGAATACGACATTCACAGTGTCCAGGAGCGCATCTACAAAGCCGGGCTGCCTTCGCGCCACGCCCTGCGTTTGCTGCAAGGTTGGTAGCCCCTGGTCTGTACCGCTTTACCCTCTGCCGGGACAATCTCCGGAACTTTTTCTTCCTGCAAGCGTCAAAAATGTAGAGAAGCGAACTCATGGAGGAAAAACAAATGAAGAAGAAGCTTGCCCCCGTCGTACTAATCCTGATCGTTACCCTGTTGTTGAGCGCCTGCCAGTCCGCATCCAGCCCTACCAATTTTGCCCCCAGCGCCCCAGATATGTACCTGATGGACGAAAGCCGGGTCGAGAGCTCAGCCGAATACGCCGCTCCCTTTGCCACCTCTGCGCCGGTGCCCATGATGGCCGATAAAGCCAGCGGCGGCGATTTGGGCGCCGCCGTCGAACGTGTGGTGATCAAAAACGCCGATCTCACCATCGTCGTCGCCGACCCGGGAGAAGCCATGGCCTCGATTGGCAAGATGGCCGAAGGCATGGGCGGCTTCATCGTCAGCTCGAATCTATACAAAACCTACACCGATGAAGGCGTCGAAATCCCCGAAGCGTCGATTACCGTGCGCGTCCCGGCAGAGCAGTTGACCAGCGCCATGGACCAGATCAAAGGCCTGGTAGAAGATCCCACTCAAGACATTCGCTCGGAAAACGTTTCCGGCCAGGATGTCACCCGCGAGTACACCGATCTAAAATCCCGGCTACGCAACCTGGAACAGGCCGATGCCCAACTGCGCGAGATCATGGCCTCGGCCAATCGCACCGAAGACGTGCTCTCGGTATACAACCAGCTGGTTTCCATCGAAGAGCAAATCGAAGTTCTCAAGGGCCAGATCCAATACTACGATGAGGCTTCCAGCCTCTCGGCAATTTCGATTCGCATTATGTCTCAGGCTGCTGTGGCTCCGCTGACGATTGGCAGCTGGGAACCGGTAGGGGTCGCCCGGGATGCCATCCAGGCCCTGATCAACGCCCTTAAATTCCTGGCCAACGCCGCCATCTGGCTGGTGCTCTTCCTGGTGCCGGTGGCATTGATCATCGTTATTCCTGTGCGCCTCCTGTGGGTGTTCATCCGCAAATGGTTTGCCAAGCGTAAGGCCGCCAGGGCTGTTCCGCCTGCCCCGCCCGCTCCGCCGGCAGAAAAAGCATAATTTCTTAACCCTTCAACCGGCGCAGGATTTACCTGCGCCGGATTTTTAATTCCGGTAGTTTTCAGGTCATTAGAGAATAGAAATCCGGACCCGGGCCCGGCCATGGATCGCCAGGTGGAGCAGGTAACGGCTGTCTCCGGCCAGGCGCAGGTTGGCCGTACCAGGCTGGATGGTAAATTCAGCCGGCGGCCCCGGAAGGTACAGCTCGACCTCTCCTTCCATTTCCTGACCACACGCCAGTTCCATTTCTATCCCCCGTGGCTGGGCTTCCCAATGCTGCACTTCCAGGCCCTGCGAGAGGTGCAGGTTGCTGCCCAGGTATTGGGGGAGGCCGGCAGTTTGCCGGCGGACCGCCAGCAAAACCACCCCATGCGGCGCCAGCGCCGAGACAAAAGGCTGGTCCTCGGCCAATCTCCGGCTGACTCCATGCCAGAAGGATCTGGCCCAATAGGGCCCCGGCCCCAGGTGAAAGTCAGAAGGCCGTAGATCCACCTGCTGGGGGTGATCTTCCCAATTGAAATATGCCAGCAGGCTCCATTCCCCCACCGGGCCATGTAAATCCAGGCGCAGATAGCGCGGTGTGATGCGGTCGAACCAATCGATCACCCGGGCGCGCTTCCCGATAACCGGCAGCAAGACCTGGGCGATACGCAGCCGTTCGGGCGGCAAGACAGGCATATCGTCCGAGACCAACAGGGATCCGCCGGTCAACCCGATGGCTGTCGCCAGGGAACGTACCTCTTCTAAAGTAAGGCGCGTGTCTTCACGCACCAACAAGCAGTCCGGGTCGTTGATCCACCATTGGCGGTGGAACTGGCTGCGCGTCAAGATATTGTGCACCGAATTGCGCGCTGAAGGCATGTTGGGTTCGTCTCCAAAGAACAGCTCAGTGCCAAAATAACGCGGTTTCCAGTCTCCGCTGACGTCCGCTCCGATGCGCATGGCTTCAAAGAAACCAATCGACGCCCCCAGCGGCGCCCCGCAGCCCAACAGAAACGTATCCATCCCGGCCGCCTCACGCAAGGTCTGTAAACCCTGGCGGTAGATCTGCGCCCGGGTGCGGGTCTCGTCCCTGCGTTTGCCCTTCAGGGCCCCGGCATACAGGAAGTCCAGCTTTAAATATGGGAAACCCCATTCGTGAGCCGCAGTGGACACACTGCGGGCAGCGTAATCCAGGGCGCCCGGATGGGTTAAATCCAGGGCGTGAGTAAAGACGTCCCAGATAAAACCGGCGTTGACCGCTCTCCCGGCTGCGCCTTTCAACAGGTAGTCCGGATGTTCCCGGGCCAGTTGGGAGCCCGGATGCACGATGAAAGGCGCCAACCACAGGCCCGGGGTCAGGCCAGCTGTACGAATTTCATCTGCCAGGGGAGCCACCCCGTGGGGAAAACCCGGGGCAAAGTTGAACCAGTCACCCACCTGGTGCTCGAACCCATCGTCGATCTGCACCAGTTGCAGGGGCAGCTTTGTCTGCATGCGCCGGATGGCCTCCAGGTTGGCGCGGATGTCCTCCTGGCGCAGGTTCTGATAGAAGTGATACCAGGAGCACCAACCGGAGGGCGTTTCCCGCCGCATCGCCACGCCATGCTCCCTGGCAACGGCCGACAGATAGGGCCCCAGCGGATCCGGATCGTCCACCCCGAAGGGGAACAGCACGGCCCAATCCGTCTCCATACGCATTCCAGGGTCCAGGCGGGTATCGTCGCCGTTAGCCCACAAAGTCAGCTGCGCCCCGCCAGCGGGCAAGATGGCTTCCAATGTGCCGAACTGGCAGCGCTGTGCCAGAAAGCCCATCAGGCAGGCCCGGCGGAGCTTCCGGTCGCCGAGGATTCCAAAGAAATCACTGGCATAATATCCGGGGCGGCGGTACTGCGGTGTGCCGGGGTTAGCGTACAAAGGTGTCTGGATGCCCGGCAGACGGGTCATGCGCTGCCCCTGTTCCCGCCCGTACACCGCACTATAAGACCACGACTGCCAACCCTGTGAATAAAACGCCGGCGCTTCGTCGCCCACACACACGAGCAGATCATTCAGCATGCTCGTCACGGCCTGGCGCAGGCGCAGCAGCTCGAAGCGTCGCAGCCTTACCGGCCGGCCTCCGCAGTTCTCGACCGCCAGCTTCCACACGAACAGCGGCGTTTCCTCCGGCAGGGCAAAGGTTACGAAAGCCTTGATACCCGTGGCATCCGGGGCAGCTTCGAATACCATTTCCTGCATACGGCCTAGCGCCGAATCGACCCACCGGGTCTCCTGGCGCACCGGACGCCAACCGGAAGCCAACAAAACCTTCGATTTCCCGTTCGTGCGGTAGTGGATGGCCAGGCCGGCGTTTTCGATGTGCAAATGACTGTCCGCTGCCCGTACCGAAAACTTACCCTGATCGGGGTCGCATGAGAATGTGTAGTAGGGGTTCGAAATATTGTTCATGGGTTTGAATGTACGTGTTGGAAAGGTCCGGGGTTATCTACGCTCTCACCGCTCCCGATAACGCGCCAAACGCCCTTTTCTGGTTGGGCTGAATCCACGCTCGGGATGACTTATCTTAGCATGACTTGTCCGGTTCGGGCAGAAAATATAAACCTGGATGGTATAATCGATCCCATGCCTGCAATCGTTGCCCTGGATATCGAAACCACCGGCCTCAATCCAGAATCCGATGCCATCATCGAAATTGGCGCCGTACGGTTCAATGGAAGTCGTGTCGAAGCGGAATGGTCTACCCTGATCAACCCGGGAAGACCTATCCCACCGGCCATCACCCAATTGACGGGAATCAGCAATGAAATGGTGCGCAACGCCCCACCCATCAAGGCCGTCCTGCACGAGCTGGTGGATTTCGTGGGTGACGCCCCGGTCTTGGGACATAACGTACGTTTTGACCTGGCCTTTCTGCAACGCCAAAACATCCTGGGGCTCAATCATGTCCTCGACACTTACGAACTGGCCTCGGTACTGCTGCCCACCTCCAGCCGCTACAACCTGGGCGCCTTGGGGCAGTCCCTGGGCATTCTGCTTCCTGCCACCCACCGCGCCCTCGATGACGCCCGGGTGACGCACGCCGTATATATTCGTCTATACGAAGTTGCTCAGCACCTGCCTTTGGACCTGCTGGCCGAGTTCGTCCGCCTGAGCGAGCCCTTCGATTGGGGTGCATCCTGGGTGTTCAGCCAGATCTTACGCGCCCGCATCAACCAGCCCGGTGGGGCCAGGGTTTCCCAGGACAGGGAAACCACACCCTTATTCACGCCGGCTAACGAGGCGCTCTACCCCCCACTAGCTCCTCGCAACCCTCCCCAGGCGCTGGACCCGGAAGAGATCGCCGCCCTGTTAGAATACGGCGGGCCGTTTTCGCACTACTTCCAGAACTATGAGCAGCGCCCCCAACAGGTCGAAATGCTGCGCGCCATCACCACGGCCATCAGCGAAGACCAACACCTGATGGTAGAAGCCGGGACCGGGACCGGGAAATCCTTTGCCTACCTGGTGCCGGCCGCGTTGTGGGCTGCCGAAAACCAGCGCCGGGTGGTCATTTCCACCAACACGATCAATTTGCAAGACCAGCTGATCAAGAAAGACATCCCCGACCTGTGCAATGCGCTCAACCTCGACCTGCGCGCCACCGTGGTCAAGGGTCGTTCGAACTACCTGTGTCCCCGGCGTCTGGAAGCCCTGCGCCAGCGTGGCCCCGATTCGGCCGACCAGATGCGGGTGTTGGCCAAGGTGCTGGTGTGGCTCTATGCCAGTGGCAGCGGGGACCGCACCGAGATTAACCTTAATGGCCCGGTCGAGCGCGACATCTGGAACAGTATTTCTGCCGAAGATGAAGGCTGCAAAGCAGAAGTCTGCGTGGCCCGCACCGGCGGCGCCTGCCCGTTTTACCGGGTGAAGATGGCCGCCCAATCTGCCCACTTGATCATCGTCAACCACGCCCTGCTGTTGGCCGACGTCGCTTCCGGCAGTCGCGTCTTGCCTGACTACGAATACCTCATCGTCGACGAGGCCCACCACCTCGAATCGGCCACCACCAGCGCACTGAGTTTCCGGGTCACCCAAGGGGACCTCGCCCGGCTGATCCGTGAATTGGGTAGCGTCTCCAGCGGTATCCTGGGACATGAGTTGAATTTACTCAAAGACGTGCTGCCCCCCGCCGACCTGGCTGCTCACCAGCAGGCCATCCAGCGAGCCACCGACCTGGCCTTCCGCCTGGAACACGACTTCAAAGAATTTTACCGTTCGCTGGACTTTTTCTTGAGCGAGCAACGTGACGGCCGCCCGGTCAGTGGCTATGGCCAGCAGGAACGCGTCCTGGCCGCGACGCGCACCTTACCGGCCTGGGTAGAAGTCGAAGTCGCCTGGGATACGGCCGATGAAACCATGCGTTTGTTGCTGAACCTCGTCTCCCAGATCTACCAATCTATCGCCGATCTGGATCAAAACTTCAACGAGGAGATCGAAGACGCACAGAATTCACTCAGCACGGCCCACCGCCGCCTGTCAGAAATCGAAGCCAACGTCTCCGCCCTGGTCAATGACCCATCCAACGACTTCGTCTACTGGATCGAGATCCAGCCCAATAATAACCAGCTCGTCCTCCAGATGGCCCCCTTACACATCGGCCCGCTGATGGAGGAATATCTGTGGCACACCAAGTCTTGCGTAATCCTCACTTCGGCCACGCTCACTGCCGATGGTCATTTCGATTATTTACGCGACCGGCTCAACGCCGACGAAGCAGACGAGCTCACCCTGGGTTCCCCCTTTGATTACGAGAGTTCGGCCTTGCTCTACCTGGTCAACGACATTCCCGAACCCTCCGACGTCAACCAGTACCAACGCGCCGTAGAACAGACGCTTATTCGCCTCAGCAAAGCCACCGGCGGGCGCCTGTTGGCCCTGTTTACCTCGTATGCCCAGCTCAAGCGCACTTCACAATCCATCGGTCCTTCCCTGGCCGAGGCTGGGATCATCATTTACGAGCAGGGCGAAGGGGCCTCGGCCAACACCCTGTTAGAGACGTTCAAAGAGGCCGACAAAGCCATTCTTTTGGGCACCCGCGCCTTTTGGGAGGGTGTCGATATTCCGGGTGCGGCCCTGTCTACCCTGGTCATCGTCAAACTGCCCTTCGACGTCCCTTCGGATCCCATCATCGCGGCTCGCTCCGAGACCTTCGAGGATCCCTTCAATGAATACAACCTGCCCGAAGCCATCCTGCGTTTCCGGCAGGGCTTCGGGCGTCTGATCCGCACCCAATCGGATCGGGGGGTGGTGGCCATTCTGGACCGACGTATCTTGACCAAGCGCTATGGGAAATCCTTTATCCAATCCATTCCCCACTGTACGACCCGCATCGGCCCTATGAGCGAGCTGCCTTCCCGGGCCGCCCGCTGGTTGAACCTCTAAACGTCCACCCACCACCCCGAAATCTCGGGCCGTTCTTGTTTTTGCAGCACCTCCACCTGGCCCGCATCCAGCCATAAGACGGTCGGGCGCGCCGCCAGGTTGTAATTGGAGGCCATGCTGAGCTGGTACGCCCCGGCAACCGGCAGCGCCAGAACGTCACCGCGTTGTACAGGCGGTAAGAACGTTTCCGGGATGAGTTTATCCCCGCTCTCGCAAAACTTGCCTACCAGCGAGGTCCGCCGGGAAGCCGGCGCCTGGGGACGGTCGACCACGAAGGCCTGGTAACGCGCCTGATACAACGCCGGGCGCGGGTTATCGGCCATGCCCCCATCCACTGCCACAATGTAGGTGCCATCTTCAAGAACCTTGCCGGTGCCAGCCGTATACAGGGCCACCCCGGCCCGGCCGGCCAGCCAGCGGCCCGGTTCCAGGTACAGCCTGGGCAGTGGCCAGTCACGCCGGCTACATTCCTGGGCCAGCGCGTCCGCCACGGTGCGGATCCACGTCTCCCCATCCTGGGGTTGGTCTTCGAAAGTATACGCCACACCCCACCCGCCGCCGGGACTGAATTCCTGGGGAATAAACCCTTCCTGCCCGGCCAGGGCATACATGCTGTGGATGGCCTGGCGATATGCCTCCGGCTCAGTGATCTGGGATCCCAGGTGAGTGTGCAGTCCGGTTAGTTTCAGCCAGCGGCTTCCTCTCAGACGGTGAATCCCTTCCGCCGCCTGGCCGCCGTGAATGGAAAAGCCAAACTTACTGGCCGCGTGGCCGGTCTGGATGTGGGGATGGGTGTGGATGTTCACCCCGGGGGTCAGCCGCAGCCAGACGCGCATGCTCTTCCCCAGCCGGCCGGCGATTTCTTCCAGAAAATCGATCTCCTCCAGGCTGTCCAATACCACGTTGTGTAAGCCCAATTCCAGGGCCCGGCAAAGCTCTTGCTCCGATTTATTGTTTCCATGCAGGTGTACCCGCTCCGGCTGGAACCCACCCAGGCGCGCTACCTCCATTTCCCCCAGGCTGACCACATCCACTCCAATGTCCATCGCAGCCAGCTTTCTGGCAAAACCGGCGGAGAAGTAGGCTTTGGCGGCGTAGGTAATTTCAGCAGCGCCCGGATATGCTTGCTTCAGCCAGGCCTGTAAGTCCTGGATGTGCGTGCGAACCGTCAACGCGTCGTACACGTACAACGGCGTGCCCCACTGCCCGGCCAGGGCGCCCAGCTCGTGACCAGCAATTTGCAGGTGGCCATCCGGCGTCAATGTCGTCCCCAGGGGGAACAAATCTTTCAATTCACTCATGGTTCTATCCTCAAGCTTTGCTGGTCGTCCCGCCCAACCGTCGGGATATGGCCTGATTCACCCTACTTCTGTACGGAGGAAATATGGAACTCGGCCGGGCGCTCGTCCTCTCCAAATCCGCTGATCACGATCACGGCGCTGGCCACTGTGTTCCCGGGGTTGCGCCAGCGGTGATTGAGCTGGGCGGTAAACATCAGGCTGTCACCGGGCTCCAGGCTGTAGCGGGTGGAATCGACTTCATACTCCAGGACACCGCGCAGGCACAGTACAAATTCGTATCCCGAGTGCATCATCCCGTTTGGGCCGCTGGAACCCCCATTTTCGAGGGTCAGGGCAAAAGGCTCCATGCGCCCATCAAATAGTTCGCCCCCCATGCCTTCCCACAGGCCGCGTAGGAAAGGAATGCGCGAACGCTCTGCGGCTTTGCAGTACACCACTTTTTGTTTCTCCGGCTGGGTACGGAAAAAGGCAGTAATCGGCACGCCCAATGCGCTGGCCAGCTTGAACAAGGTGCCAATCGATGGAGACGTCATCCCTCTCTCGATCATGCTCAAAGCGTTGGCCGACAGCCCGCTGGCCCGCGCCAGCGCCCGCATGGAAATATCCCGCTCTTCACGCAGTAAGCGCAGGCGCAGGCCGACGTCGATAGATGCCGCTTCTTTACCATAGATGTCCATAGCTACCCTCTCATCTGGTTCCCGGTGAAAGAACCGTATGGTTATGATGATACTGCAAAACTTGCTCCTGATTCCCGCCTGGCTCTCCATCCTCCGGGACTGCCGGCCATTGGATTAGATCCAGCCGCGCAGCCGGTATACCACCATACCAAAATACTCCTTCAATACGTTGGTTGTCAAAGAGAGATTGGAGACGTTGGGGAAAATGTTGATCAACTGCGCCTCCCAATCCGGGCGGGTCAGGTTATTCCACCCATCCACAGTGAGCTTGAAATCCGTCGGGGCAGGGATCACCTGGATGCCTTGTTTTTCGAACAGGGCCACTGCCCGCGGCATGTGCATGGCCGAAGTGACCAGGATGACGCGCTGGATACCCTTTTGGTCCAACATCTGGCGGGTATACAAGGCGTCTTCATACGTATTTTGAGAATCCGGCTGCAGCCAGACGACGTCTTCAGGCACGCCCATCATAGACAGGATCACTTGCATGTCCGAAGCGGGCTGATCTTCTTCGGTTCCCAGCCATTCGATGCTGCCCCCGCTAACCAGGATGTTAGGTGCCTTACCTTCATTATACAGGTGCGCCGCATAAACCAGGCGATCTCCGGCGGCATTCAGCTCGACCATCGGCCGGGGATATTGGGGCGGCTCTGTGCCACCGCCCAGAACGACGATCACGTCCGCGCTGGGAATGTCTCCCCCCGGCAGATAACGCCACTCGAGTGTGCGAGAGAGGCCGTAAGCGACCCAGCGATTCCCCCCCAGCCAGATCAAGATCAGCGCCAACGCTACGATCCCATTTTGCCAGCTTCGCCGTTTATATACCAGAAAATACAGGACCAGCAACACCGCAGCTGCCCCAACCGGATAGGCAAAGATGGGTAAGAACTTGGATAGAAACACAAACATACAGGCTCACCTCTTCAGTGTTCCATATTGAACCACGTTGTCAGGCTTTGATTGTAACCCATCCGTACCCAAAACGGGTCCCGGTGAAAGTTCCACCCCGGGTAAAGGCATCAAAACATTTTTGTAACCACTCAGCCATTAGCGCAAAGAAGACCGATTTTGGGGGTGAATGGGCTGCTTCGCAGCCCATTCACCCCCAAAATCGGAGAACCTTTCTTCTCAGGCTGAGTAGTTACCATTTTTTCAACAAAAGTGCTGTCACCCACCCGACTTAAAAAGAATGTGAGATGACTGCATCCGGCGGCATAAAAATGCCGCCGGATGCAGTCATCTCACAGAATATTTTTTTCGTCCCCTCACCACACCCCAAAAACGCCGCGAAGAGAGAGACGCGGGGTGTAAAACAGGCAGCAAACGCATCTGGCTAGATGCGTTTGCCCTGAAGTTTCACCGGTACCCTTTGTTGCCCAGGATCCGATTCAGATCAATTTTAGAACAGACCGACGACCTTACCCGTCTCCAGATCGATATCCACGTCGTAGAACGCCGGCCGGGTCGGCAGCCCTGGCATCGTGCTCATCTTCCCCAGCAAGGGATAGATAAACCCGGCCCCCACCGAAGCGCGAATATCCCGGACCGGCACCCGGAATCCCGTGGGAACGCCCTTCAACGCCGGGTCGTGGCTGAGGCTCAAGTGAGTCTTGGCCATGCAGATCGGCAAGCGGTCGAAGCCCAGTTGAGTATATTCCGCAATACGGGCTTCGGCTTCCGGAGAGTAATCCACACCGTCGGCGCCGTACACTTCGCAGGCGATGCGTTCGATCTTGGCTTTGATCGGCATATCCAGCGGATAGAGGAATTCGAAATCAGATGGCCGGTCGGCGGCGGCCACGACCGCTTCGGCCAGCTCGATGGCGCCTTCCCCGCCCAGTTCCCAGTGGCGTGAGACGACCGCTTCCACGGCTCCGCCTTCTTCGATGGCCGCTTTACGCACCATCTCCAGCTCGGCTTCCGTATCGGTCGCAAAGGTGTTGACCGCCACCACTACCGGCACACCGAATTTCCGGGCGGTCTGGATATGGTGCACCATATTTCCCAGGCCCTTGCGCAGCAGATCCAGGTTTTCCTGGGTATATTCGAAAGGTAATGGCTTACCCGCCACAACCTTGGGACCGCCGCCGTGCATTTTCAAGGCTCGCACGGTGGCCACCAGGACGACGACGTTGGGAATCAGGCCGGAATAACGGCACTTGATGTCGAAGAATTTCTCCATGCCCATGTCCGCCCCGAAACCAGACTCCGTGATTACGTAATCGGCCAGCTTCAAGCCGATCATGTCCGCCAGGATCGAGCTGTTGCCGTGGGCGATGTTCGCAAACGGCCCGGCATGCACCAGAGCCGGCGTTCCTTCGATGGTCTGCATCAGGGTCGGCTTGATGGCGTCGCGCATCAGCACTGTCAATGCGCCGGCCACTCCCAGGTCACCGGCGGTGATGGCCTCGCCGCTGCGGCTGACCCCGATCACGATGCGGTCGAAACGCTGGCGCATGTCGGCCAGGCTGGTGGTCAAGGCCAGGATGGCCATGATCTCACTGGCCACGGTGATGTCGAAACCGGTCGACCTTTCCGCCAGGCGCTCATCGGGGCCTTGCCCGATGGTGATGCCGCGCAGCATGCGGTCGCTGGTATCCAGGACCCGCCGCCAGGTAACGGAATCCGGATCGATGTCCAGGCGGCAGATTTGACTGCGTTCTTCCGGGGTAAAATCGTCCGGGTTCTGTTTGGCAATAGCCAGCTTGCGCAGACGGCTCTGCATCCCACGGCTGATGTGCCGCTGCCCGTGTTTATCCACCGGGAACAGGCGCTCGAACAACTGCTCGTCCGTAGCCCCGGCCTCGTGCAGCATCCGCACGTCGATGGCCGCCGCCAGCAGGTTGTTGGCAGCCGTAATGGCGTGAATATCGCCTGTCAAGTGTAAGTTGAAGTCCTCCATGGGCACGATCTGGCTGTAACCACCACCAGCCGCCCCACCTTTAATTCCAAACGTCGGTCCCTGGCTGGGTTGGCGGATGGCCGTCATGACGCTGTAACCCAGGTGAGCCCCTAAAGCCTGACTCAGACCGACCGTAGTGGTCGTCTTCCCTTCCCCCAACGGGGTGGGGGTGATGGCGGTCACATCGATATATTTACCGTTAGGAACATTCCGAAGGCGATCTAACACTTCCAGCTTGATTTTGGCTTTATACGGCCCATATAATTCCAGCTCATCGGGCCGAAGCCCTAATTCGTCCGCCACCTGGGTAATCGGTTTCAGCGGAACCGCCTGGGCGATTTCGATATCGGTAGGGACAGGGCTCTTTCGATCGAGCAGGATGGGGGTAAAATGCTTCCTCTTTACCGGAGCATGATCACGGGTCATCTAAGCAAACTCCTTTCAGGTGTTTAACTGTACTTAATACCCATAAAAATTATCAAATATTTATTACATTAATTCAAGTGAATTCGCGCATATTACACTATGACAGGGAACAGGATGAAAATCATATCCGCGCGCGGGGTGGTATATTAATGTCCATATGCCCGGCGACTTACCCAACCGGCCGGTTCAGGGTATGTGCAGATTGGCCTGTTGCAAGGGATTCTTACCCGCCATGCGGGCGAACAAAAGCCGTTCCTGGCCCTGATCACGCCCGGAAAAAGGCATTTAGGGGCGAAATGGCACAAAACGGGCCGGTGAGAACAGGCCTAAATCGATCGAAAGCGCTTTTCCCAGGATCATATCGGCGATCCATTCGCTCACCACGGGGACCACGCTGATGGTTTGCATAAAACTGGCGGCCAGAAACAGGTTCTCCAGGCCGGGCGCCCAGCCGATCAAAGGGTTTCCATCCGGGGTAAAAGGCGTTGGGCTGCCCCAGGCGCGCAGTACACGCGCCTTCCCCAGTGTTGGGTAGAGTTTAACTAATTCACGCGCAATACCGGTAATGCCCCACACCGAGTTGCGCTGGTGCAACTCATCCGTTTGGGCCACGGCCTCAGTCACCAGGATCCCGCCGTTGGGATGTGGGCCCAGGCCAATGGCCACCGCCTGCTGGCGACCATGGATCAACTCATAGAAATCGGCCAGTCCAATCGTATTGCGCAGCAGCCAGGGTGGCAGCGGCTCCAAAATCATGGCCTCGGCGTGGGTATGCCGGATGGGCACGTCCACACCGGCCAGCCGGGTGACCTGCGGTGTCCAGGCGCCGCACATCACGGCCACCACACTGGCCGCATAGCGTTGGGTGCGTGTCTCCACAGCGGTGATGCGCCCGTCCTGCACCTCGAGGCCGGTTACCGGGCTGTGGGCCAGCAGCGTCGCCCCCTGACGGGAAGCCGCCTGGCGATATGCCCAACAAAATTTAAAGGGGTTAAGTAATCCTTCACGCGTGTATGCCGCCCCAATCAAGCCCTCGGTGTTAAGGAAAGGCTCCAGCCTGGTCAACGTATCCACATCGATCACTTCGGTAGGGATACCGTTGTGGCTCAATATCTGTGACCGGCGGGTCCATTCATCCCACAGCGGTTGGGTCTTGATCAGGCACAAGTAACCGGAGCGCTGCCATTCGAAATCGCTGTCCAACTCCCCGGCCAGGTTGTCCATGCGCGCCACCCCTTCACGCACGGCCTGTATGTTAACCGGATCAAGATAGCCTTCGCTCACCTGGGCACGCCCGGCATTGGCCGCTGAAGTTCCCCCGCCAAAATCCCCGGCCTGTAACAGCAGCGTTTTAGCGCCCTTCTTCGCCAGGTGGTACGAAGAAGCCAGGCCAACCATCCCGCCGCCTACGATTATGACGTCCCAATGCTGCATGATCGTCCCTATTTTATCACACCGGTCTGGGCCAGACCCATTTGGTCAAGCCTACTTCACAAATGTAATGTTTTTTCTAGTCACACTTCACAAAACAGTAAATAGAACTTGACACACTTTTTTGATTATTGTATTCTTGGTTTGAACCGCATCGGATCATACACCATACGAGCAGGACGGCCAGGCAATGAGAATGGATTTGATGGACGATTAAGCAAATTCTCGAGCCGCCTGTTCGTGTAAATACCCCTGCAGGGATACACCGTTTCGCCGGAACGGCCACTGGATCCATGAACATCCACTTCCACGATCCAAGGATGCCAGACTGCCGGCAACTACCCAGAATTAGAACTCATCCTGTACAATTCAGACGACCCATCATCCCAACCAACCCCTGGTTGCATCTTCGAACGATGATTTTCATTCAATGAAAGTTGGAGTGTTTAATGAAAGCCCAAATCGATTCTTACCCCAAAGAATTCCTGGCAAACATGTACCGCCGTATGGTGTTGGTGCGCCAGTTCGAACTGCGCGCCATTGAAGAACGCCGTCGCGGCATGATCCCGGGATTTATCCATTCGTGTGTCGGGCAAGAGGCAACCGCGGTTGCGGCTTGCATGACCTTGAATCAGGATGACGTCATCACCAGCACCCACCGCGGGCACGGACACTGCCTGGGAAAAGGCGGCGATCCCAAATACATGATGGCCGAGCTCGCCGCCCGTTCGTCCGGTTATTGCAAAGGCCGCGGCGGCTCGTTGCACATCTCGGATTATGACCTGGGCATCCTGGGCGCCAACGGCATCGTTGGCGGCGGGATCCCGACCGCCGTCGGTGCCGCCCTGGCTTTCTCGATGCGTAAAGAGCCGCGCGTTGCCCTGTCCTTTTTTGGCGACGGGGCCAGTAACGAAGGCTCTTTCCACGAAGCGGCCAACATGGCCGGCCTGTGGAAACTGCCCGTCATTTTCTTCTGCGAAAACAATCTCTACGGTGAAGGGACCCCGCAAGACAGGCAGGCCCCGGTAGCCGATCTGGCCAAACGCGCCGAGAGCTACAACTTCCCCGGCGTCATCGTGGACGGCAATGACCCGGTGGCCGTATACGAAGTGACCACTGCGGCAGTCGAGCGCGCCCGCAGCGGCCAGGGTCCTACCCTCATTGAGGCCAAGACCTACCGCTTCCGCGGCCACTACGAAGGCGATCCCCAGGTGTACCGCAAACCCGGTGAGATGGAACAATGGAAAAAACGCGACCCCATCCCCACTTTCCGTAAGACCCTGGCGGATGGGAACTTCTTGAGCGAGACGGAGTTGGCAGACATCGAAGCCCAGGTCCAGCAGCAGCTCGACGAAGCAGTCGCTTTCGCCGCCGCGGCGCCCGTCCCCCAGGTCGAGGAAGCCATGGCCGGCGTGTACGCTGACATTCACGGAGGCAAGGTCTTCTGAGCGTACCGATTCCGGCGCAGCGACCTTGTGGCCTGACTGCTGTTTGTCCAGATGATTGACTCTTCAAGGAGATAGAAGCATGCGTGAGATCAGTTTTAGCGAAGCCATCCGTGAAGCGATGTGTGAAGAAATGCGCCGCGACCCATCCATCTATTTAATGGGAGAGGACGTAGGTACCTTCGGTGGAGTGTTTGCCGTTTCACAAGCTATGTTGGCGGAGTTTGGTGAAACCAGGGTTGTGGATACGCCCATCACCGAAGCCGGCATCGTCGGCGCCGGCCTTGGCTCTGCCATGGTGGGGATGCGCCCCATCGTGGAGATTATGTTCGGTGACTTTTTGATGTGCGCCGGCGACCAGATCGTCAATCAGGTTGCCAAGGCACGCTTTATGAGCGGCGGCAAGGCGCAGGTGCCCTTGACCATTCGTGTCACCACCGGCGCCCCGGGGTCATCGGCGGCCCAACACTCGCAAAGCCCCGAATCCTGGTTCATGAACGTGCCGGGGCTCAAAATCGTCGTACCGGCCACGCCGGCGGACGCCAAAGGCCTGTTGAAAACCGTGTTACGCGGCCAGGATCCGGTGATTTTTCTGGAACACAAGATGTTATACGGTGAAGTTGGCCCCGTCCCCGAAGATGAAAACTTCACCATTCCTCTGGGCGAGGCCAAGGTCGTCGCCGAAGGCAGCGATGTGACCATCATCACCGTCGGTATCCTGCTGCAAAAAGCGCTGCAGGCGCGCCAGGTCCTGGCGGAAGACCACATCTCTGCCGAAGTGGTCGACGTGCGCACCCTGGTGCCGCTGGATAAAGAAACCTTGATCCGCTCAGTTCAGAAGACCAGCCGGGTCATTATTGCTCACGAGGCCCACGAACGTTCTGGCCCGGGCGCCGAAATCGCTGCCATGCTGGCCAGTGAAGCCATCGAATACCTCGACGGCCCCATTCTGCGGGTTGCCGCCCGGAATGTCCCCCTACCCTACAGCCCGGTTCTGGAACAATACGTCCTTCCCAGCGCAGACGATATCGTCCATGCTGCCCGATCGTTTTGGCCCAAAGCATAATTTCACCCCTTCAAAAGGAGTAATGCCGTGGAATTCACCGGATACCTGGATTTCTGGTTCACCGACCGCCCCTTGTTGGAGCGGGTTGAAGCCTTCGCCGGTTTAGGCATCCATCGCCTGGATGTCTGGTTGTGGCGCAGTGTCCCGATGGCCGAGCTGGCGGCAGAATGCAAGCGCTGCGGCAGTGTCATCAATTCGACCTTCGACGAAGGCATGGGTTCTCTGGCCGATCCGGGGGATAATGAACTCACCCTGCGCACCTGGGCCGAAAGCCTGGAAATGGCCGAGCAGCACGGCGTGGAGCACCTGTTCATCTTTTCTAACCAGGTAGACGTCATCAACGGGAAAGAATGGACCCGGCGCCTGTCGCGCAACGTCACCGAGGCCGAACAGTACGCCAACCTGCTCGATCAGACTGAGAAAATCATGAGGCTGGTCGAACAGACCAAAGTCGAAGTGTGGGTCGAAGCGCTGAACCAGTTCCACATCCAGGGCGGCGTCCTGGTACACGATCACGACCTGGCAGCCGACTGGGTGCGTCGCATCGACCATCCCCAGTTCCGCCTGGCCTTCGACTGCTACCACCAGCAGCGCACCGCCGGCAACCTGTTCTACGGGTTGGAGGCGTATTACGGCCTGTATCCCACTGTGCACGTGGGAGACGTTCCCACCCGCCAGGAACCCGGCACCGGGGAAATCAACTTCAAGAACCTGGTTAAGAAACTGCGCCAGCTCGGTTTTGATGGTTACATCGGCCTGGAATGCAGGCCTTCGGTAAGCGAAGAGATCGCCTTCCAAAACGTGAAAGACATCTTCCTCGCCTGATTTTTCCCATCGAGCTCCCTACGCCACTGCCCAACCGGCAGTGTTCCCGGAGCGTTCCCGCAGATGGAGATGGTATATGCCCGATTCGAAACAATACGAAGTGGTTATGCCCAAGCTGGGGCTAATCACCACCCAAGCGACCCTGGTCGAATGGCTCAAGCAAGAAGGGGATTACGTCCAAAAAGGAGAGCCCTTGTTCTCTCTGGAAAGCGAAAAGACCCTCCTGGAGATCGAAGCGCCGGCCAGCGGATATTTACACATTTTACAACCGGCGGGCGGGACCTACGAGCTGCTGACTCCCCTGGGTACCCTCTCGGCAAACGCGGCCGGCCAGGCTGCCATGGCAGCTTCTCCACTCGCGGCTCAGCCCGACATGCCGGCGGTCATCCTGGCCTCTCCCAAAGCCCGCCATTTTGCCAGATCCCAGCAGCTCAGCCTGTCCGGCATCCCGGGAAGCGGTCCGCGTGGCATGATCGTCCTGGATGACCTGCAAAAGGCTGCCCGCCTCCAACCTGAGCGCATCAAGGCCACCCCGCTGGCCAGGCGCATGGCGGCCGAATCTGGGGTGGAACTGCAAGGCCTCAGCGGCAGTGGCCCGCGCGGTGCAGTCACCCGCAGCGACGTGGAGCAGGCTCTCTCCCGCCAGCCGTCCCCGGCCCCCAGTGCGCCCGGTGTAACTGCCGTCCCCGCCCCTTCGGGGTTGAGCGGCACCCGGGCCGGCATCGCCGAACGCCTGGCCGCCAGCTGGCAAGAACGCCCCCAGGTCACCCTGATCAGCGAAATCGACGTGACCAACCTGGTCAGCGCCCGCAAACAGTTCCAGGACGAGAACGGCGCCAAGCTATCCTATAACGCCTTTATCCTCCTGGCGGCCGCCCGGGCATTACAACAATTCCCCCAGCTCAACGCTTCTTTGACCCGGGGGCAGTACGTCCAACACGCCAACATCGACCTGGGATTGGCCGTGGACACGGAACGCGGTTTGTTCGTCCCCGTCCTGCGCAATGTTGATCAGAAGTCAGTCTTCACCATTAACCGCGAAATCGCCGACCTGGCCCAGCGCACTCAATCCGGTCAGCTCTCACCTGAAGAGATGAAAGGCAGCACCTTCACCGTGACCAACCTGGGCGCCTACGGCGTCGACGCCTTCACCCCCCTGATCAACCCGCCCGAAACCGCCATCCTGGGCGTTGGCCGCATCATGGCGCGGGCAGTGGTCCTGGAAGGCCAGCTGGTAGCGCGCGACACGGTCACCCTCAGCCTGTCCTTCGATCACCGGCTGGTCGACGGTGCGCCGGCGGCGCGCTTCTTACAGCGCCTGGCCCAATATCTGGAACGCCCGGTTGTGTTGGTATCGGCATAATCATTCGAGGTTTCCGCCGGCCATACTGCTACCGGTACTGGCCGGATGGAATCCTCTATCGAGGGAAAATGGAACTCAAGGATTCAGTCGTATTAATTACCGGGGCAGCCATGCGCGTTGGCCGTCAGGTGGCCCTCCACCTGGCATCCCTCGGCGCAAATATCAGTTTCAGCTATTACCTGGATGACGAACCCTGGCAAGAGACGCAGAAAGAGCTCGAGGCCTGTGGGGTCCGAGTGTTGGCTACCCAGACAGAAGTGCGCGACGCAGCCCAGGTGAAAGCACTGGTAGAACGCACCGTCCAAGAATTTGGTAAAATTGACGTCCTGATCAACAACGCCTCGATCTGGTTGAAATCCCCCTTCCTGGAAATCAGTGAACGGGACTGGGATCTGGCCATGGACGTTAACTTGAAAGGGCCTTTCCTGGCCGCCCAGGCCGTCGCCCCGCACATGCTCAAGCAGGGCCAGGGAGTGATCATCAACATCACCGATCTATCCGCCTTCCAGGTCTGGCCCGGCTATGCGCATCACAGTGCCAGCAAGGCCGGGCTGGCCGCCCTGACCAAAGCCCTGGCGGTCGAACTGGCCCCCAGCGTGCGTGTGAACGCCATCGCCCCCGGCACCGTGCTGCTGGCTGAAGACGCTCCCCCCGAAAAAGTACGCTGGTCAGTCGAGAAATCGACGCTGAAACGCATCGGCAGCCCGCAAGACGTGGCCAGGATGATCACCTTTCTCATCGAAAACGATTTCACAACCGGCGCCGTCTACTTTGTAGATGGAGGCCGATCATTGGTATAAACCAGGAGAACTATGGACATTCGTGGAAAAACTGCTCTGATTACGGGCGGCGCTCACCGGGTAGGCCGGGCAATCACCCTGGCCCTCGCCAATGCCGGCGCCAACGTGGTGATCAACTATCGTTCGTCGGCCGACGATGCCCTGGAAACCGCTGCTGAGGCGGAGAAATCGGGCGTTGGCGCCCTGGCCGTCCAGGCAGACGTTTCGGATTTCGAACAGGTGGAAGCCATGGTCGCCGGCGCCAGGGATCGTTTCGGCGGCATCGACATCCTGATCAACAGCGCCTCGATCTTCAACCCCACCCCCGTCCCGACCCGCGATTTCAGTGAATGGCATCGCGTCACCGGCACATTAATCGATGGCGCTTTTTACTGTGCCAACGCCGTGGCGCCCTTGATGCTCGCCAAAGGCGAGGGAACGATGGTCTTCATCGTCGATCTCTCCATCTACGAGGCCTGGCCCAATTTTGCCGGCCATGTGGTCGGCAAATCGGCCATGCTGGCCCTCAGCCGCCAGCTGGCGCTCGACCTGGCTCCGCAGATCCGGGTCAACGCCGTGGCTCCCGGGCCGGTGTTACCCCCTGTGCGCTACACCCCAGAGAAAATCGAACGCACGGCTAAAAAGGCCTTGTTGGGCCATTGGGGAACGCCGGATGACGTTTCCCAGGCCGTGTTGTATCTCGTCCAGGCCGATTACGTGACCGGGGACGTCCTCGTAGTGGATGGCGGCGAACGGCTGGGCCATCGTAAACACGAAGAAGGTTAAATCTGGTCTTTTCCAAGCTTTATCGGTCCCCGGCCATTTTCCACCGGCCGGGGATCTTTGCACTTCATCCCATGAGCTGGCCGGGAGGCGGCGAGAAGCCCCACCTGGCCCGGTGGATGGTCACCCGAAAGGGTCCCTTCTGTCCCATCTGTCAAGTAAGGCTAGACACTAATTAACCTTTAATTGATACAAATTAACGATTTACAATCCGGCCCCCAATTTTGAAACGGTTTTTCCAACTGTGTTTACCATTTTCTCGCGCTATTTAACCGCAAGACTCTCCCTTCTACCGCCAGGGACGCCGAATTACAACTTTAAATCCGCCCCAGAAGCTCACAGCAGATGGAATTTTTGTTAAATATGGATGTACTCGCCATTAATCGATGTTAATAAGTGTAAAAATTGTGTTTAATGTCACTGTACATATGTCATTTGTCTATCTATAATCATTTTATCTATTGCACAATTTTGACCCCAGGAATGACGTAACCCCGTGTGATTAAAACAAATCCTGTCGCCGGCCAACATTTATAATACTTTTAGGTCATGGCAAGAATGAGGTTTTCGCGATAGGATTGCTAGTATAACCAAGGAAGGTAATACCTGGATGGTGTGCTCAAATTGGAATAGCTCTGTTCATCCCGTAGCAAGCATCACATCATTCTTCTGGTTGAAACTCGGGCTTTTCAGCCAGCGAGATCGATATCAATCCCGGATAACATCGCCTATTCTCCCAACATTTCTCCAGCGTAGATCAGTCGTTTTCAATCCGTAAAACGGGGGCGCCCCATTTTACGCGAACAGACGCGTGCCATCCGTTTACCATCCTGGATTCACTGCTTCCCCGGTCGCCAACCGGTATCTACCAAAAGCCAAATAACGTCGGTACTGTTAACATAAAAGGTTCCACCTTTCAGAAACCGCTGTTCAATTCAAATGGCGCCGCCATCTGTAACTAGGCATTCGATGATGGCGAGGCATCCCGGAAAATGAACTGAATTGTCGAACGAGCAATTCGGAGGTCCGTATGAAAGGTTTGACAGGCAATAGATCAACGATTCCAGCTGTTGAGCTGGCCAGGTGCATATTCTTCTATAGCGTATGCCGGTTCGCCGGGCAAACTGCCTCATCCCTTCTACCCATCGTATTAGAGCCTTTTGAAACGCGTCGTTAAGCCACACCAGGCGAATGCAGCATCTCCATTCGCCTGTATGACCTCATAAGCAGGAACCGGGGTAACCTGCACAGGTTGCCCAGTGTTCTTCGAGCTTTACCACCGCAAGAAGATTTCATTTTTACAAAACTATGGAGAAGACAATGATCTCTGGTCGCAGACTGAATCGTATCTTTCGTACTGACGGAAAAGTCCTGATTGTTGCTATGGACCACGGCCTGATTGACGGACCTTGCAAAGGCCTCGAAGATCCAGCCAAGACAATTGAAAAGGTTGTCTCCGGCGGCGCGGATGCGGTCCTCACCTCTTATGGATTAGCCCGCCGCTTCGCCCGCGAACTGGCGCCCGTCGGGTTGATCCTGCGCTCGGATGGCGGTCCCAGCAAGCTGGGCACCAACGATGGACCCGGTTCCATTTTCTTTGGCGTCGAAGAAGCCCTGCGCCTGGGCGCGGACGCCATGGCTGTCTCCGGCTATCCCGGCTCCTCTAAGGAAGTATCTTCCCTGGAGAATATCGCCGCAATCGCCAGTGAAGCCCATGCCTGGGGCCTGGCTCTCATGGCCGAAATGGTTCCCGGTGGGTTTGATAGCGCGCCAGAGTTTAGAACTGTTGAAAACATCGCCCTCGGGGCCAGGCTGGGCCTCGAGCTGGGCGCAGATTTCATCAAGACGCCCTACGTGGCAGGATTTAACCAGGTTACAAGCGCCTGCTATGGTCCTGTCGTCATCCTGGGGGGCGCCAAACGGGGTAAAGAACGGGATATGCTGGCAGATATCAAAGCCGCGGTGGACAACGGCGCCAGCGGCGTGGCCATCGGCCGCAATATCTTCCAGGCTGAGGACCCACAAAGTATGACAGCTGCGGTGGCTGCCATTCTGCATCACGGCGCTTCGCTGGATGAAGCCCTGGACATTATCCAAGCATCGTAACGGATCTGGTTAAAGAGTGAGAGGTGGTCTAATCTGTACGGACACAGAAGGAGGTGACCAGTTATTCCAAAGGAGAAAAAGAGCGTTCGAAACTTAGTGCCGTTGATAATGATTGACCGAATACAATCACAAAAGAAGGAGATCCAATCCATGAAACATAGAAGTGTGGTAGCCCTTGTATCGATGCTGGCCGTATTGGTCTTCGCCTTTACGGCTTGCGCCCCGGCAGCAACCCCCGAGGTTATCGAAAAGACCGTCGTGGTCGAAGAGACCGTTATGGTCGAATCTGAGCCCGAAACCATCGTTGTCACCGCCACCCCCGGCCCGCAGACCGGTGGCATGAGCGATGCCGATGCGACGGCTGTCCTCAAAGGCAAGAAGTTAGCTGGTATCCTCTCCGGCCCCGTCAACGATGCCGGTTGGAACACCAACGCTTACCTGGCCATGGTCAACCTGCGCGACAAATTCGGCATGGAAATTGCCTACACCGAGAGCACCAAAGTTGAAGATGCCGCCCAGGTGATGCGTGACTACGCCGAAGCCGGCTATGACATGATCCTGGCCCACGGGTACGAATACGCCGACCAGATCAAAGAGGTTGCCCTGGAGTACCCCGATGTGACCTTCATCCAGACCAACGGCGCCGAAGGGGAAGTTGCCAACCTGTACACCATCACCTTCTCCGCTGGTGAAGGCGGTTACTTCATCGGCCGCCTGGCTTGCGAAATCACCAAGACCGGCAAGGTCACCCTCATCGCAGGCGAATCCTTCCCGATCAACGACCATCATCTCTTGATGATGAAACAGGCCTGCACCGACCTGGAATCGGACGCCGAGATCAACGACGTCTACGTAGGCAGCTGGGTTGATCCCGCCAAGACCAAAGAACTGGCCAAAGCCGCCATCGAACAGGGCAGCGACGTGCTGATCCTGAACGCTGACTCCGGCGATACCGGTGGTATCGAAGCCGCCAAGGAAGCTCGCGAAGCCGGCAACACCGACCTGCGCGTGATCTCCTGGGTGAAAGACAAGAACCACCTCGGCCCCGACTTCGTCCTCGGTGGTTGGGCTGAAGACGTGACCAAAGAAGTTGAATACCTCATGCGCGACGTGATTGCGGCCGGCCAA
This sequence comes from Chloroflexota bacterium, assembly GCA_012798515.1. GTDB lineage: Bacteria > Chloroflexota > Anaerolineae > Anaerolineales > Anaerolineaceae > JAAZNB01. The sequence goes on along the minus strand of JAAZNB010000090.1, from coordinate 9,299 downwards.
CCCGGTGGCCACTTCTCCGTCGGCCTGGCCGAAGGCGCTGTGTACATGAACCCCTTCTACGGCCTGGTTCCCGCTGAGGTCGAAAACGACATCGTCTCCCTGGAGAAGGCTTACATCGAAGATCCTGCCGCGGTCCCGAATCTGGTCGTCCGCAAAGATCTCTAGACCTTTCTCAGTCCTTCGTAAGGTGAAATAGCCCTTACACTGTAACCGGGGCCATCCCGGAGATTCCCCACCGGGATGGCCCCATCCATTGATCGACTCGCGATTTTGTATCTCTTTCCAGGAGAAGGGAATACCAGCGAAATTGAGTGTTTTTCTACTTGTGGCCGAAAAACATTCCATTTTGCTTAACATCCAACGAGTGATCTCTATCGAAAGACTGCAAACCACTCGATACACGAATAATGCTGGGTGACTTGGCCGCTGGTCATCCGCATTCGACGAAACGATCTAGTAGAAATACTAGGGAAACCCATCATAAGCGTAAAGGGCTCATGTCATGACTGAACTCCTCCGGCTGGAAAAGTTGTCTAAAACATTTCCAGGTGTCGTTGCCAACAGTAATATCGACCTGGATATCCGCAAAGGTGAGATTCATGCACTGCTGGGCGAAAACGGCGCCGGGAAATCCACATTAATGAACTGTGTGTATGGCGTTTATCTTCCCACCAGTGGGAAGATATTCTGGAAAGAAAACGAAGTAACCATCCACCAGGCTCGCGACGCTATCGAACTGGGCATTGGTATGGTTCACCAACATTTCATGCTGGTGCCCCCGTTGAGCGTGGCCGAAAATGTGATCCTGGGCCTGCCTTCTCGTCGAGAGCCCTTCCTGGACTTGAACAGCGTTGAAGGTGATATCCGCGAATGCGCCAAACGTTATCACCTCAACGTCGATCCCAAGGCTTTCATCTGGCAGCTGCCAGTTGGGATCCAGCAGCGCGTCGAAATCCTTAAAGCGCTGTACCGCAACGCCCAATTGTTGATCCTGGACGAACCCACCGCTGTCTTGACCCCCAATGAAGTGGTTGAGCTGTTCAACGTCCTCAAGACCCTGGTGGCTGAAGGGTTATCGATCATCTTCATCACCCACAAGCTGGAAGAGGTGATGGCCGTTTGCGACCGGGTGACCGTGCTGCGCGACGGCCACAAAGTGGCCACCGTCGACACGGCGGACACCAACAAACAAGAACTGGCGCGCATGATGGTCGGCCGTGAAGTATTCCTGAACATCGACAAACCCGAGGTCGAGAAAGGTGACGTGGTTCTCTCCATCCAGGATCTCATTGCCGAGGACGACCGCGGGCTGACCGCCATCAAGGATATCTCTTTCGAGATCCGCCACGGTGAGATCTTTGGCATCGCCGGTGTGGATGGCAATGGCCAGACCGAGCTGGCAGATGCCATTGCCGGGATGCGCTCCAGCCGTCAAGGCAAGATCACCGTCAACGGGAAAGACGCCACCAACCGCTCGCCGCGCGAGATCCTGGAGATGAACGTCTCCTATATCCCGCCTGACCGCCAACACATGGGGCTCTTGATGGACTTTACCATCGAAGAAAACCTGATCGGGAAGACTTTCTGGAGCAAAGAAATCGCCAACGGCGTTTTCTTGAAGGAGAAGGTCATCGACCAGTTCGTCGATAAGGCCATTCATGATTTCGACGTCCGCACTCCGGGTTCGGACTTGAAAGTCAAGCTGCTGTCCGGCGGAAACCAGCAAAAAGTTGTCCTGGCGCGCGAGCTGAGCCGCAAACCAGACCTGCTGATCGCTTCACAGCCCACCCGCGGCCTCGACATTGGGGCAACCGAATACGTACATCGTGAAATGTTGGAAGCGCGTAAGAACGGCGCCGCCATTCTGCTCATCTCGACCGAATTGGAAGAAGTTCTTTCGCTCTCTGACCGTATTGCGGTCATGTATGAAGGTGAAATCATGGGCATCGTATCTGCCAAAGATGCCGATATTCAGCTCATCGGTGAAATGATGGCCGGTGTACGCCGCATCGATTCTGGAACCCCATCCACACCCGAAACAGAGCAAGTAAAATGAAAAGACAAAATTCCTTTACCAATCTCTGGCAAGAATACATCGAGAAATCCTTCAGCATCCTCGTCCCGTTACTGGCGATATTGGCCGCATTCTTTGCCAGTGGTATCTTGATCGCAATTTGGGGCTCGAATCCATTGGAGGCCTACGCCGCCTTGTTCAGTGGCGCCTTCGGCAGCCCCTCAGCCATTGCGACCACTTTGATCCGCCTTACCCCGCTGGCCTTTACCGGCCTGGCCGTGGCTTATGGTTACCGCAGCGGTTTCTTCAACGTCGGAGCCGAAGGCCAGCTTTTCATGGGCGCCCTGGCCGCTACCTGGGTGGGTGTCACCTTCGTCGATTGGCCGGGCTGGCTCCTCCTGCCGGCCTGTCTCCTGGCGGCCGGCCTGGCCGGCGCCTGTTTTGCCCTGATCCCGGGCGTGTTGAAAGCCACACGCGGTTTCAACGAAGTGTTGACCACCCTGCTCTTGAACTACATCGCCATCCAATTCTTCGCCTGGAGCCTGCGCGTCGACCATCCCATGCGCGGCATTGATATGGCCTGGAGCTTCGTCAACTGGTTAGGCATCAAAGACCCATCCCAACCCTTTCCCAAGTCGGCGCCCATCGCTGCAGCCGCCGAGCTGCCTTCCCTGGAACACTTATTGAACGCCAACTGGGTCGCCAACCTGTTCGGATCGACAGCCTGGTATCAGAGCCTGATCAGCAACCCTGCCATCGGTCGTATCACCATGGCTCCCTTACTGGCCATCCTTGCCGTCATCGTCGTCTACATCATTTTCTTCAAGACTTCCATCGGTTATCAGGCCCGCGCCGTTGGGATCAACCCCACTGCCGCCAAGTTCATGGGCATCAACGTCAAACGCACCATCATCATCACGGCCTTCATCAGCGGTAGCCTGGCTGGCTTGGCCGGGGCAGCCGAGGTGTTGGGCACCCAGCATCGCATTATCGATAATTTCCTCGTCGATGCCGGTTTCACCGGCATTCCGGTAGCCTTGATCGGCCAGTTACACCCGGTTGGGGCCTTCCTCAGCGCCGTGTTCTTCGGGGCGCTGCGTGCCGGGGCGAACAAGATGCAGATCATCTCCCACGTGCCGATCTCGGTAGTGTACGTCATCCAGTCCTTCGCCATCTTATTTGCCATCGCCGGAACTACCATCGACTTGCAATCCCGGCTGAAGATCGCTCGCCTGTCGAAACAAAACAAGGCCAGCGTCGAAGCCCAACCTGTCGCGGATGAGGTGTCCCATGCTTGACCAATTGTTACAGATATTTGGCTCCGTAGAATTCTATGCTGCCATCGTCCGCATGGCGACACCCCTCATCCTGGCAACCATGGGCGGTATCATTGCCGAAAGGGCCGGCCTGGTCACCTTTAGTATGGAGTCCATGATGCTCATGGGCACCATTGGGGGGATCATCGGCAGTGGCTTGACCAACAACGTCTGGGTTGGCCTGCTGGTAGCCGGTTTGTTCGGCCTGATCATGGGATTGATCTACGCCGTCATGGCCGTATCGGTTGGCGCCAACCAGATCGTGACCTGTGTGGCCTTGAATATGGGCGCCACCGGGTTGTCCAGCCTGCTCTACGTGATGGCTTTCTCAGGCGGGTCGGGCGAAGTCATCCAAAACGTCATTCAGGTGCCTTCCCTCTCGGTTTGGAAGATCCCGCTGTTGGGCGATATCCCCGTCCTTGGCCCGATCTTCTTCAACCATTTACCCCTGGTTTACCTGGCCTTTCTGCTGGTACCCACCATCTGGTTCGTCCTCTATCGCACTACCTGGGGGCTCAAAGTCCGCGCCGTCGGAGAACACCCCCATGCAGCCGATACGGTCGGGATCAGCGTCATCAAAGTACGTTACCTGAGCCTGCTGTTCTGCGGTTTCCTGGCCGGGCTGGCCGGCGCCTTCCTGTCCATCGGCGTCTTGAACACTTTCCAGCAGAACATGACCAGCGGGCGTGGATTCATCGCTTATACTGCCATTGTGTTCGGCAAATGGGAACCCGTCGGTGCCTTTCTCGGGTCATTGTTGTTCGGCACCGCCGATGCATTGCAACTGCGCATGCAGACTTTGAACCTGGACATTCCCTACCAGGCCATGGTTGCCTTCCCTTATGTGGTCACTTTACTAGCCCTGGTGCTCTTCGTAGGCAAGGCCAGCTGGCCGGCCGCATCGGGAGCGCCCTACCAGAGAGAAGAAAAGTAACTTTGAGGTCGAAGAAGGCGATCTATGCCGGGTAACACTTCCGAATTCTTGATCATCGGTGGTGGTTTTGCGGGGACGGCAATAGCATATTACCTGGCCCGCGCCGGGTCGGAAGTCCGCTTGCTGGAGGCAAATCGCCTGGGCAGCGGAACTTCCGGCGCCTGTGCGGGCCGGGCTCAGGTCATCGATGCCCACACTGAGGATTACCTCGACCTGCTCGTCGCAGGCTTCCGCTATCTCAGCCAGCTTCCACAGGAACTGGACCTGGACCTGGAGTGGGAGCTTCCCGGGCACCTTACCTTGTTGCGCAATGCACAGGAATGGCAGGAATACAGTGCTTGCGTCGAGCGGCTGCGTGCCCGCGATCTGCCGGCCGAAATGCTGGACCGGAAGTCTTTGCAATCCCTGGAGCCGCAGCTGTATACGCAAGACCTCCTGGGCGCGTCTTACTCCCTGGAAGGTCATCTCAATCCGTTCCGCTTTTGCCTGGGCTTTGCTCACGCTGCCCGGCAGGCCGGAGCCGCCATCGAAACCGGCGCAGCAGTCACCGGCTGGCTCCAGCAACACGGCCATATCACCGGCGTCCAAACCGCTCAAGCCAGCTACTCCGCCGGGACGGTGATTCTGGCCTGCGGCGCCTGGAGCGGGCAGGTCCTCGCTTCCCTGGGCATCGACTTTCCCATGAAGTTCTCCCACGCCGAGGCCGTGATTACCGAACCGCTGCCACGCCTGATTCACCACCACATCGGCATGACCGGTTTCTATGAGGTGGTACACGGCCAGGATCAAACCGTCACCCTGGGCCTGGGCCAACATCCCAATGGCACCCTGTTGATCTCGAATGCCATCGAAAAAAGCGAGCAGATCGATCCCCGCAGTTCTGCGTGGGGAATGCCCGCCATTGCCCGCCTGTTCGCCGAGAGGTTCCCCGACTTGCGCCGGGTGCGATTCCTGCGTACCTGGTCGGCGCCCAGCCCCTACCTGCCCGATTACCTCCCCGCACTGGGCTGGCTGCCGGGATACGACAACCTGTTCGTGACGGCCGGCTTTCACCTGGCGATTCCGACGATCCCCTTGCTCAGCCGGCAGGCAGCCGCCTGGCTCGTGAACGGCGAGTCCCCCGACTGGCAATCGACATTTTCTCCGCGCCGGTTGTTTTCACCGTCTTGCAGCGGAGCTTAAGAAGGTAATCAGTCTGATGAGGATCGAAAAGGCTACCAACCTGCTCCCGCCGGTCAAGCGAGGGAAAGCCGTAGAAATTTACGTAGACGGCAATCCCTTGATTGCCTATGAAGGCGAAACGATCGCCGCGGCGATGTTGGCCGCGGGTCTGCGTGTCTTTCGCCATACCCCCAAGACGAATAGCCCACGCGGGATCTATTGCGGGATGGGGGTTTGTTTCGAATGCCTGGTCACCGTTGACCACGTCAACGCCGTGCGCGCCTGCATGACCCAGGTTTACGAAGGGATGCACGTCGAGACTCGCGCGGAGTGGTCATTATGAGCACAGATATCCAGCTCGCCGTGATTGGCGCCGGACCGGCCGGCCTGGAGGCAGCACTAACTGCTTCAGAATACGGGGTGGACGTTGTCCTCATCGATGGCAGCCCGCAGGCCGGCGGCCAGTATTACCAGCAGTTCCCCGAGCCTTTTGAGGCTGGGTCTAATACGAAGACCTCCGTTCAGAAAGAGGCCCAACTGCTCATCCACATGGTGGAGAGCGCCCCCATCCGGCGGCTGTACAACACCCTGGTCTGGGGAGCATTCACCCGGCCAGACGACCCGCTGTATACCCTGGCGTTGTACGGCCCCGATGCCCCTGCCCAGCTACGAGCCCACGCCGTGATTATCGCCAGCGGCGCTTATGATTTTCCCCTGCCTTTCCCCGGTTGGACCCTGCCGGGGGTGTTCACCGCCGGCGCGGCGCAAGGTCTGATCAAGAATCAACGCGTCTTCCCCGGACAACGGGTGCTCATTTCGGGTAGCGGGCCTCTCCAGCTGGCCACCGCGGCCGAGCTGATCCATGCCGGGGTCGAAGTTGCCGCCGTTTTGGAATCCTCCCAACCGGTGTGGAATGGGCTGCGCAACCTGCCCGCTGCCTGGGGGCAGTGGGGACGGATGGCCGAAGGTGGAGAGTATAGCTACGCCATGCTGCGCTCCCGGACGCCCTATCGCCTGGGCTGGTCGGTCGTGGCTGCCCACGGGGATACGGGCGTCGAAGAAGCAGTTATTGCTCGCCTGAGCCCGGATGGGCATCCTATTCCGGGCAGTCAAGAGACCCTCGCAGTGGACACGATCATCACCGGTTTTGGATTGATCCCCAATACAGGCTTGAGCCGCATGTTGGGTTGCAAACACATCCAGCGCCAGGGCCAGACAGGCTGGATACCTGAACGGGATAAGATCTTCCAAACCACGCTGCCCGGCCTGTTCGTGGTCGGCGACGCGGCCGGCATCGGTGGTGCCGAGCTGGCGCGGCTCGAGGGGCAGGTGGCCGGGTTGGCCGTCGCCCAGCGACTGCAACAGATCAGCGACGGCCAGTTGAACACGGCCTACCAGCGCATCCAACCGGCTCTGAAACGCCAGCAGCGTTTTGCCCGTTTCCTCGAAAACGTGTTTGCGCCCCTGCCCGGCCTGACAGCCATTCCTGACGAAACGACCGTGATCTGCCGCTGTGAAGAGGTCACGCTGGGCCAGATCCGGGAAGCGGTGCACATGGGCGCGCGCAGCGTCAACGAAGTGAAGATGCTGACCCGCACCGGTATGGGGAACTGCCAGGGGCGCATTTGCGAGCTATGGGTCGCCCGAATGATCCAGCGTATCCTCGACGACCCCACGGTCACTTTGGATTCACTGGGCGCTTTTACCGTCCGGCCCCCCTTGCAGCCTTTACCAGTCTCAGCACTGGCCCTGGCCGCCGAATCCAATGATGAGCCCTGAGGTCGCAGAGGTCTAACCGCCACAGGATGCGATTGAAGCCCGTCAGGCTTCCACAAGAAGATCGTTCTTTAATAATCAAACCAGACAGACCCAATCACCCGCCCGGGCCCAACCGGTCAACCGGCGCAGCCTACGCATTGGAGTTGTTCCCTCCACGCCTGCACCAGCGCCACCAGGTCGGTGACGACCATTTCTGGGTTGACCTGCTTCTCCGAGATGCTGCTGGCACGGTCCACCCCGGTTTCCACCAGGATGGTGTGCAGCCCCACTGTGTGGCCGCCCAGGATGTCGGTATCCAACCGGTCGCCGATCACGGCCGTCTCTGCCGGCTGGCTGCCGATTTTCTTGACCGCCATCTGAAACAGGTAAGGCTGCGGTTTTCCCATCACCACCGGAGAGATCCCGGTGGCGGCCGCCACTGCGGCCTGGATCGCCCCGGCCTCCGGCAGCAGCCCTTCTGAGTTCGGAGAGACCACATCCGGATTGGTGCCAACAAAGATGGCCCCCCGCTGGATGTGCAGCACGGCATATTTGAGTTTCTCGTAGGTCAGGGTCGGATCGGCGCCCACGACCACCGCGTCCGCCTTCTGGCTGACGTCGGTGAGGATTTCGTAGCCACCTGCCTGGAGCGCCTCCAGTAGCCCCCGCTGCCCAATGGGATACACTTTGGCGCCCCTGGGAAAACGATCCTTCAAATAGCTCGACGTCACTTCCGTGCACGTGATCAGGTGCTCCGCTCCCAGCCGGACGCCAAAGCGTTCCAGCTTGGCCAGGATGACCGGCGCCGGATGGACTGAATTGTTGGTGGCAATAATGTGCGCAATGCGCTGTTCGCGAAGAAAGGCAAATAACTCAGGAACGCCGGGCACGGAACGATCTCCATACCACAGCGTTCCATCGGCATCCAGGATCAACGCGCGCACGGAGCGTAAATCCAGATGGCTTTGGGAAATGGGTTTCATGAAGCAGCCTCAATGAATGAAAGGATTCCGAGCCACAACTCGACCGGGCTGGCCAGGTGAAGGGAATTGTCGCTCGTAAATTTGGATCCTACGGGTAATGGTTTGGTCAAGATCTATGGCCACTCAGAGGGGGGCGGAGAGTCACCCACCTCAGTCTGAGAGCCACACAGATTTTAACACAGATTAGTTCCGGACCTTCGGGAACGTTCGATCTTCCCAGTCAACATCTTCTATCTGAGTCTATAATAGCGAGGTAAAACCATGGAGATGAAACGATTTGTAGGACAGGTTGCTGTCGTAACAGGAGCAGGACGCGGTATTGGGAAAGCCTGCGCCCTCCGATTTGCCCAAGAAGGCGCCAATGTTGCCTGCCTGGATATGGATGATGCGGCCAATGCGCAGACTGTGGAAGAATGCACTGCGAATGGCGTCGAAGCCATTGCAATCCATTGCAATGTCGCCGATCCTGACAATGTAGACAGCGCCGTCCAGGCCGTCCAGGAACGCTTCGGTCGAATCGACATCCTCGTCGCCTCTGCCGGCGTCTATTCGGGTTCTTTATTGACCGAACTACCGGTCAAACAGTGGCAACGCACCATCGATATCAATTTAACCGGTGTATTTATTTGCAACCGCGCCATCGCCCCCATCCTGGCCCAACAGGGCTCCGGTAGCATTATCAACATCGCCTCCATGGCCGGGAAGACCAGCTGGCCGGGCTCAGCCGAATATTCAGCCTCCAAGAGTGGCGTCATCGGCCTGACCCGTTCGGTCGCCATGGAAGTCGCTGAAAGCCATGTCACCGTCAACGCCATCTGCCCGGGCAACACCAAGACCGACATGGTCCGCTTCGTGGCCTCCCAGATCGGCGGCCGTGACGGCCTGTCCACCGACGAATGGCTGGCCTCCCGGGCCAACGACTGCCCCATGAAACGCCTGGCCGAGCCGTGGGAAATCGCCGGCGTGGCCGCCTTCCTGGCTTCGGAAGATTCCCGTTACATCACCGGACAGGCCATCGAAGTCGATGGCGGCATGGTCATGTCCTAAGCAACGTCGGGATAAGCAGGCTCGATAGATTATACACACCGCGCGAGCCTGCTTATCCCTCGCAACACCAAAATTTGGGCAGTGCT
>JAAZNB010000593.1 GCA_012798515.1 Chloroflexota bacterium | reverse complement strand
TACTGTTGGTTCACATAATCCAACAGTTGGATCCCATTGATTCCCGGCATGAGCAGGTCGGTGATGATGGCATCGAAAGATTGTTGCGCCATCTGTTCGAGGGCAGCAGTGGCCGAATTAGCAAACTCTACTTCCCAAACATCCAGGTATTCTTCAGTGGACCGCCGCAGGCCTCTAAGAATCAGGGGATCATCGTCAACGAATAAGATACAGTGCCTGTGGTCTGTCATTGTACTCCCATGGCTGGAGGCATATTAACATTAAGGGTAAGAACGAACTCCGTTCAGACCAATCCATAATCATTCCTACCCAACCAATATATATGATCCACTGCATTTTGTAAAGTCAATCTGGCTGCCGCGGCCGGCCTTTCTGCCCATCGGGAGGACGACTCCATACCCTAATCCGCCAGGAATAGGGTGGAAAGGCCGCCTGGGGCGGGAAAGAATCAGTGCATTCTAGGCTGGGCCGCCGCGCATATAATTACGGCCCAACCCGGCCGGGATGCCGGCGCGCTTAAGGAAACGCGGCGAGCTGATGAACACCAGCGTCCCCAGGGTGAACAGGTATGGCAGCATGCGCAGGATAGCCGAAGGGATGGCCACACCGGCGGCCTGGAGGCGAAATTGCAAAGCGCTGATACCACCAAAAAGCACGGCCCCCAGGACGGCCCTTCCGGGGTCCCAGGCAGAAAAAATGACCAGGGCAAAAGCAATCCAACCACGCCCGGAGGTCAATCCATCTGTCCAGCCAGGGGAATAACTCAACGCCACCTGAGCACCGCCCAGGCCTACCAGGGCGCCACCGGCCACCACCGCCACAAAGCGGGTCCACTGGACACGGATACCGAGTGTATCGGCGGTTGACGGGTTTTCTCCCACCGCCCGCAGGTGCAGCCCCGCCCGAGTACGGTTGAGCAGGTAGATACACAGGGGCACCAGCAGGAACAATCCGTAGAAAAAGATATCCTGGTTGAAGAACAGGTCTCCAACGACCGGGATCCGGGATAGCCAGGGGATAGGCAAGCGCTCAAACCTGGGCCCTGCCAGGCCTACCAAAGTTCCATTTCCAGGGCCCAGGCGCTGCCCCAGAAAAGAGGACAAACCCGAGCCAAAGATAAACAACACCAGTCCGGTTAAAACCTGGTCGGCCTGCAGAAAGACCGTCAACATGGCAAATATTGCGGCCAGCAATGCGCTCATCAGCGCCGCACACAACACCCCGGCTGCCAGGGAGCCGCTGTGATAGGCCACAGCGAAAGCGATCATGGCGCTGCTCAATAGCATGCCTTCCAGCCCTAAATTCATCACCCCGGAACGCTCGGCAATGATCTCCCCCAGGATGGTATACAACAGTGCAGTTGCGCTCCGAAAAGCGATGGTAAAAATGCCGCTGAGAATCAAGATCGTATCCATATCCTCTCACTCCGGTTTCAAGCCATGCTAGCCCCGTTGTGCCATCCGAGGCAAGCGGGAGACGCGATAACGAGTAAAGAAGTCCCCGGCCAGGAAGATGAACAGGATCACGCCCTGCAAGACGAGGGAGATGGCCGCAGGCAGACCGAGGGAGATTTGCAGCTGCTCGCCGCTCACCAGCAGCGCCGAGATCAAAAAAGCGACCAGGACAGACGGCCCAACCCGCAGACCCGCGAGCCAGGCCACGATAATGGCCGTATTCCCGTAACCCGCCAGCACGCCCTGTTGGAGGCGGAAAGACAGCCCCGCGACCTCGCTCATCCCCGCCAACCCGGCTATGGCGCCGGAGACACACATCACCAACATGGTTTTGCGAACCAGGTGGATGCCGGCGTAATGGGCAGCTCCCGGGTTGAGCCCGATCATTTTGATTTCGAACCCACCCGGGGTACGGTCGAGCCATAGCCAGAGCAGAACCGCGATCAACAGCCCAAACAACAGCCCGGGGTGTACCCGCCCAAACAGGCGCGGCATGCGTGCAAAAGCTTCGAACGGAGCCGTGCCCGGGAAGCCCATGCCCTGCGGATCTTGCCAGGGGCCAAAGTATAGATATTCGACCAGCAAGGTGGCCACGTAATTGAGCATCAACGTGCTGATGATTTCATTGACGCCAAATTTAATTTTTAACAGCGTGGCAATCGAAGCCCACAGCATACCAACCAGCATGCTCACCCCCAGCATGAGGGGCAAGACCAGCCCATCCGGCAGGCCGGGGATCAAATCCTTGGCATACAAGGCCACGCCGGTGGCCGCCGCGGCGCCCATGGCCAGCTGGCCATCGATACCAATGTTCCAGAAGCGCATGCGGAAAGCCGCCAGGACGGCCAGCGTGGTCAGCAGCACGGGGATCATCTTGACCAGGGTTTCACTGACCTGGTAAAACTCGCCCTCCGACCAGCTCTCCCAGGTGCCCAATGCCCCGCTGAACATCGCGCCGAAAGCCTGGATTGGATTCGCCCCCACGAGCCACAGTAATCCGGATGCAAACAGGAACGCCGCCAGGGCCGAAATGATCGTAATCCACACCCGAACTTTTCGCTCTGCATTGAAAGGCTCAACTTTGAATGGAACCCATTGAAATGACATCATTCACCTACACCAATCATAGCGTCCGCTGGCTGCCGGCCATCAAATCGCCGATCTT
>JAAZNB010000592.1 GCA_012798515.1 Chloroflexota bacterium | reverse complement strand
GTGGCCGTGGGCATCGGCTCCATGCCATCTTTCATGCGCATGTCGCGCAGCACGGTCTTGCAGGTGCGCCAGCTGGAGTACGTCGAGGCGGCGCGCTCCATCGGCTGCCCGGACACGCGCCTGCTGTTTCGCCACATTCTGCCCAACATCCTGCGCCCGCTGGTCATGCTGGCTACTCTGGGCATCGGCGGCGCCATCCTGGAAGGGGCGGCGCTCAACTTCCTCGGCCTGGGGGCGCAGCCGCCGGCCCCGGAATGGGGCTCGATGCTCTCCTCCGGGCGGGCCTTCCTCAACCAGGGCTGGTGGATCAGCATCTTCCCCGGCCTGGGCATCTTCCTGGCCATCCTGGGCATCAACCTGCTGGGCGACGGCTTGAACGAAATCTTCGACCCGCGCGCCCGGCATTAGCGCTCCGGCCGCCTCGCCCTATAGGGGGACGACCGGGCGCCCAAAAGAGGCAAATCCATGCAACCCTTGGTCATCTACAACGCCAGGGTCATTACCCTGGACCCACAGCGGCCGTTGGCCGCCGGGCTGGTGGTGGACGGCGAGCGCATCCAGGCCGTCCTGGCGGCCGGTGAGGTGGCAGGCGCCCTGGCGGGCGCCGGTGAGGCCATCGACGCCGGCGGCGCCACGCTGGTGCCCGGCTTTATCGACACCCACGTGCACCTGGCCGTCACCGGGCTGGGCATGCTGGCCGTCGACCTGGACGGGGTGGACGCCATCGCCGGCCTGCTGGAGCGCCTGCAGGCCGGTGCAGCGGGCCAGCCGGCCGGCGCGCTGGTGGCGGCGATGAACTTCCAGCCCGAGCTGAACCCCGAAAACCGCTGCCCTACGCCGGAGGAGCTGGACGCGGCCGCCGGTGGCCGCCCGGTGTACGTCATGGACCGCACCGGGCACCAGTCGGTGGTCAACCACGCTGCGCTGGCGCAGCTGGAACTGCCGGAGGGCACGCCCGGGGTGGGCCGCCGCCCGGACGGGCGTTTCAGCGGGGTGCTGGCCGACGAGGCCAATACCCAGGCTTTTACCCGCTTGTGGCCGCAGTTCGCCGCCCAGGCCGGCCTGGAGAACGCCTACCGCCTGGCCGCCCGCCAGGCGGTGCAGGGCGGCATCACCACCCTGCACGCCCTGGACGACCTGGACGACGTGCGCTTACTGCTGTCGTTGCGCGGGCAGCTCCCTGTGCGGGTGGTGCCGTACACGCAGAGCAAAGACGTGGCCGCCGTGCAGGCCCTGGGCCTGCGCCAGATCGGCGGCTGCGGGGCGGTGATGGTGGACGGCGATTTCACCCCACACACCGCCGCGCTGCTGGAACCCTATACCGACCGGCCCGAGACGTGCGGCAAGCTGTACTATCGCGACGAAGAATTGTTCGATTACGTCGCTGCGGCCCACCAGGCCGGTTTGCAGGTGGCCCTGCACTGCGTGGGCAGCGCGGCCATCGAGCAGCTGTTGAACGTCTACGCGGAGGTGCTGGCGCGCTGGCCGCGAGCGGACCACCGCCACCGCATCGAGCACTTCGAGCTGCCCGCCCCCGGGCAGGCCGAACGCGCCCGCCGCCTGGGCGTTTACCTGGGGATGCAGCCGGCCTTCAACCATTACTGGCCACATCACGGCGAGTACCCGGAGGTGGTCGGGCCGGAGCGGGCCGGGCGGGTCGATCCGCTGGCCAGCCTGCTGGCCCAGGGCCTACCCGTGGGCCTGGGATCGGACAGCCCGGTCACGCCGCTGCGCCCGCTGCTGTGGCTGCACAGCGCGGTCAATCATTCCAACCCGGCCGAGCGCATTTCCGTCCAGGCCGCCCTGGAACTGGCCACGCGGGGCAGCAGCGCCCTGGCCTTCGAAGAAAAAGACAAGGGCGCCCTGGCCCCGGGCATGCTGGCCGATTTCGTCTTCCTGGACGCCGACCCGTATGCCGTCCCGCCCGAGCAGTTGGGCGCCATCCAGGTGCTGCGCACTTACGTGGGCGGCCGGTTGGTCTTCGACGCCCGGGACGAGGCCGCCGCATGAACGACTTGCAGGGCAAAGTAGCCCTGGTGACCGGCGCCGCCACCGAGAGCGGACTGGCGACGGCGCGCGCCCTGGCGGCCGCCGGCGCGGCGCTGGTGTTGTGCAGCCAGCAGGGGGAAGAGATCCAAGCCCTGGCGGGTGAGCTGCGCGCCGCCGGCGGCCGCGCCCTGGCCGTCACGGCCGACCTGCGCCGGGAAGATGGCGCCGCCGGCCTGGCACAGGCTGCACTGGGCGAGTTCGGGCGTATCGACCTGCTGGTGCTGATCTCGGCCGTGTGGGGTGGGGGCTTCATCCACGAGCACAGCGTGCAGACCTGGGACCTGGTGATGGCGGCCAACCTGCGGGCGCCCTTCTTACTGGCCCGCACCGTGCTGCCGGACATGCGCGCCCGCCGCAGCGGGCACGTCATCGTGCTCAGCGCCGATTCGGCCCTGGGCACCTACCCGCGCGACGGCGCCTATGGGGTCTCCCTGCACGCCCTTAACGCCCTCAGCGAAGCCATCCGCCTGGAAAACGCCCCACTGGGCATCCGCGTGGACCTGTTGTGCACCGGGTTGGTGCTTTCGCAGGGCTCGCCCGATGCCCTGCAGCCGCAGGACGTGGCCGATTGGATCGTGTGGCTGGCCACCCGCCCGCCAGGGCTGAACACGGGCGGGGCCATCCTGGTGCAGCACCCGGGCCCGCCCGGGGCGGCCTGACCGTATTGCCGCGCCGGCCTGGTTTGCAAATCTGACAGCCGCCTCCCCGTGAGCAGAAAAATCGAGCGCCGCGGTATATAATCTTACGTAAATTCGGGATAAGCTGAAGAAAAGCCTGGTCCCGAACCGGCGTTACTGTTGAGGACGCCACACGGCGCCGTGACCTGGTTCCGGCCGCCTTTTTGACCTTCCAGGGGTTGCAGGATCAACCGTGCCCACAGTCCTAGCCGTTTCTCGCTATTTCCCACCCGCCGGCCCCGCCGGCGCCTCCATCCGCATCGTCAAGCTGTTGAAATACGCAGCCCAGACGGGCGC
>JAAZNB010000591.1 GCA_012798515.1 Chloroflexota bacterium | reverse complement strand
CGCGTATGCCGGGGAAGCGGTGCGTGGTTGGCAACGCACCCTACGAGAGGCCCCGGCGCAGGGTATGGCCCCCCTGGGCGAGGTTTGACAACCCCCCAGACTTGTGATACTATCTTGGCAACAATCGAAAAGCCCCGAAAGGCACTCTTATCCAGAGAGGTGGAGGGACCGGCCCGTTGAAACCTCGGCAACCTGGACACGTATGGCAGGGGGGACCACAGCCATGCGGGTCTAAGGTGCCAATTCCGACAGAAGGAGAATCTGGAAGATAGGAGGGCAGCCGTGTCTTGCTTGCCCCCTCACATGCACCGAAGGGGATTTTTTTTATTCTGAGGAGGATTTGGATGAACACCACTTTCATGAGTTCGGCGCACTACCTGTTTACGTCCGAATCGGTCACCGAAGGCCATCCGGACAAGCTGTGCGATCAGGTCAGTGATGCCGTTCTGGATGCCTGTCTGGCGCAGGATCCCCGCTCGCGCGTGGCCTGTGAGACCGCCACCAAGACCGGTTTTGTGCTCGTCCTGGGCGAGATCACCACGCGGGCGAACCTTAACTTCGACGAGCTGGTGCGTAAGGTGGTCAACGAGATCGGCTACGACAGCAGCGACAAGGGCTTCGACGGCAATACCTGCGCCGTGCAGGCGGCCATCGCCCGCCAGTCCGGCGACATCGCCATGGGCGTGGACAAGGCCCTGGAGGCCAAGTCCGGCCAGATGACCGAGGCGGAAGTGGAAGCCATCGGCGCCGGCGACCAGGGCATGATGTTCGGCTACGCCTGCAACGAGACCGAGGTCTTGATGCCCATGCCCATCTACCTGGCCCACAAGCTCACCCGCCGCCTGTCTGAGGTACGTAAGGACGGCACGCTGCCCTGGCTGCGCCCGGACGGCAAGTCGCAGGTGACGGTGGAATACCACTACGGCAAGCCGGCGCGCATCGACACGGTGCTGATCAGCACCCAGCATTCGCCCGACGTAACCCAGGAACAGATCCGCGCCGGCGTGATCGAGCACGTGATCAACCCCGTGCTGCCCGCCGACATGGTGGACGACAACCTCAAGGTCTTCGTCAACCCCACCGGGCGCTTCGTCATCGGCGGCCCCCAGGGTGACGCCGGCGTGACCGGGCGCAAGATCATCGTGGATACCTACGGCGGCATGGGCCGGCATGGCGGCGGCGCTTTCAGCGGCAAAGATCCGACGAAAGTGGACCGCTCGGCCGCCTACGCGGCCCGCTGGGTGGCCAAGAACGTGGTAGCCGCCGGCCTGGCCGAGCGCTGCGAGATCCAGGTGGCCTACGCCATCGGCGTGGCCAAGCCGTTGAGCATCAACGTAGAGACCTTCGGTACCGGCCTGATTCCCGACGACGACATCGCCCGGTTGATCAGCGAGTACTTCGACCTGCGCCCGGGCGCCATCATCCGTGACCTGGACCTGCGCAAGCCCATCTACCAGCAGGTGGCCTCCTACGGCCACTTCGGCCGGGACGACCTGGACCTGAGCTGGGAGCGCACCGACAAGGCGGCTGCGCTGCGCGCGGCAGCCAAGGTGGAGAAAGCCGCCGCCTGAGCGGCGGGCCACACCCAAACGAAAAAAACTCCCGCCGGTGTGCACACCGGCGGGAGTTGTATTTAAGTCACGGCCGTGGGGCTCAGTACTCTTCGACCACCAGGCTGCCGAAGGCCACGTCGGTCTTGATCTCACTGGCGGCGCCGCCGCCGGCCGCGGCCGGGGAGACGTACCAGTTGCCCTCCCGCTGGAAATCGTCGGGCAGGTGCGTGCTGCCGATGCCGGTGTCGGCGTTGATGCGCACCGCGGCGCCCTCGGGCACGCGCACCACCAGCTGGCCGAAGACCACACTGGTATCCATGGCCAGGTCACCCTCGCGGGGCAGAGAAACGGTGGACTTGCCGAAGACGGTTTGCAGGCGCACGGTGTCGGCCTGCACATCCTCCAGGTCCACTTCCTGTTCCCCGAAAACCAGCTGCGAGTTGAGGTCCAGCGGCAGGCGCGAGCTCAGCTGCAAGTCCCACTGCGCCCCGGTGCTGGCGCCCGTGGGGGCAAACACGTTGACCGCCGTGCTCTCCAGGCGGTAACGCCCCACGCCGTCGTTGACGGAATACGAGGACCGGGCCGAGTCGCTGCGGTTGTGCTCCAGTTCCCCCGCGATCAGGTCGCCCCGTTCGGCCCCGCCTTCCAGGTGCAGGGTACCGCCGATGAGGGTCAGGGTCACGTCGCCGCGTTGGGCTTCCTGCAGCGGCTGGGAGATCGGCTGGTTTTCACGCAGCACGGCCATGCCGCCCATGCCCAGCGACAGCCACACGATGCCGGCGATGAGCAGCAGGCCCAGGAACAGGCCGATCAGGGGCGCCAGAGGCGTGCGCCGCCCGATGACCAGGTCGAGGCCAAAGGCGATCAGCAGCACCGGCCAGAAGCGCAGCAGCAGCCAGAAGCCGCCGATCGACAGGTAGCCCAGGTTGCCGAGCAGGAAGATGGTGCCTACGCCGATGAACACCACCGGCCCGACGAACCCATCCCGGCGGTAGAGGCCGTCCAGCCCGCCCACCACCAGCAGCAGCGGCCACAGGCGCCATAGCATATCCCAGGTGTTGCCCTGGATGGCGCCGGTGGTGTTGAGCAGCAAGATGATGCCGGCGGCGACCAGCAGCACCGGCCAGAAAATGCTGGGCCGTTTGTTCGATTCACTTGACCTGTACTCGTCCATCTTCATTCCCTCCACTGGATGGCGCGCAGCAGGAGCGCCCCACCCCCCACAATGAGCAGCAGCGGCCACAGCAGGTCACGGTCCAGCCAGTTTAGCCAGGGGAAGGGCAGGCTGCGCAGCAGGAAGAAGATCCCCGCCAGGATCAGGGCAATCCCGGCCCACATGGCTGTGTTGGGCTGCGGCTGGCGAAAGGCCTGCCCCACTTCCTGGCCCATCTGCCGGGCGCGCTCGCCCAGGTCAGAGGGGTGGAACTGGCTGCCTTCCGGCCCGATCACCTCGTCTTCGCGGGGGATGATGATCCACAGGATGAAGTACACGGCGACGCCGATGCCTTCCAGCATGAGCAGCACGAAGAAAATGCGTACCAGGTTGGGATCGATGTTGAGGTATTCCCCCAGGCCGCCACACACACCGCCCACCATGTAATTTTTACGGCTTCGATACAACTTACGTTCCATAACTGATTTACTCCATCATCCGGAACCGGTGTGCCTTACGGGGCAGAGCGTTTGAGGAAGGATCTTCCCACCAGGAACAGGCCGGCCAGGATCAGCACCACCGGCCAGAAGTAATTGACCAGCGGCCCGGCCGAAAGCATGAGCAGGATGCCCATCACGAACATAATGCCGGCCGGGATCCAGGCCCAGGCCAGGCTCTCCCGCTGGCGCGGCAGGCTGGCCACCAGGCCAAAGGTGGCGGCCAGGCCCAGGAAGAAGATCCCGCCCGTTTCCAGCCCCGAGACGGTGTCCAGCCCGGCCACGGCGGCCAGGGTGAGCAGCACGCCCCCCGGGATGATGGCCCACCAGAACTCCGGCTGCAGCAGGTACACCAGCCAGAAGGCCAGCGAGATGCCCCCCAGGAAGAAGGTCCCGTCGAAGCCGCCCATGAAGCGCGGCGCCAGCTCGTCGCCCAGGATCAAGAGCCCCAGGTCGAGCAGGATCACGCCGGGGATGACCGCCCACCAGTTGGCGTGGCGATCGCTCCACAGCAGGACCAGGAAGGCCGCCCCGCCACCGGCGAAGAACAGCCCGAACAGTGCGCTCATCAGCGAGCCACGCACGGGGAGGATCCCCGTGGTTTGCAGCAGGGCCATCACGCCCATGGCCACCAGCAGCACGCCCAAAACAATACGCCAGGAATATGATTTCATGTTCACTCTCTTAACGGATGTCCACCGAGCCGACCCCGGTCTGGATGCGCATCTCGACGCGGTTGGCGGCGGTTTCGTAATCACCGGATTGGTAGAAACGCCCGTTGGAGGGGAAGCGCGCCAGGTCCACGTTGACGCCCGCCAGGCCGCTCTCGACCTCGATGCGGGCCGCCACGCCCTGGGGCACGTGCACCTCCAGCGAGGCCGCGCCGGTCTCAGCTTCGAAGCGGGTGTGGCCGGCGTTGACCGGCAGGTCCAGCACGGTAGCGCTGGCCCCGGTCTCCAGGCGCAGGTAGGTGACGCGCAGGTCACGCAGGTCCAGGTTAGAGCTGCTGGCGCCGGTGTGCAGTTCCAGCTGGAGCTCCACGGCCCGGCTCAGGGCCAGGTCCCAGCTCAGCCCGGGGGAGGGGGGAATGGCGGGGGGGATGAAGACCTCCGAGAAGGGCTCCAGCTTGACCGTCACCCGGTCGCTGTGGTAGTGTTCCTTGTGGCGCACGCCGCCCACGAAGCGCCCGGAGAGCAGGTCGCTGCTGTTGGCCAGGGCAGACAGGTTGAGCTCGCCGGCCCCGTGGTGGATGCGGATCTCCGCCCGGTGGGCTCCATCCAGGGGCAGGGTCAGGGTTTCGGCCTCCGCCTGGCTGTGCTGGAACAGGCGGGGCGAGATCAGGAACCACAATCCGAGCAGGATGAGGAAGAAGCCCCAGATGTAGGTCCAGGCGTTGCCGGGCAGCAGGCCCAGGGTGTTGAGCAGCAGGACGACCCCCACCAGGATGGCGGCCAGTCCCCAGAAGATACTATTTCTGCGCATGTGTAACCTCCAT
>JAAZNB010000590.1 GCA_012798515.1 Chloroflexota bacterium | reverse complement strand
CACCCCCGGGTTGGGAGTAACGCCGCCCCCGGGGGCCACCCCTGGGGATGAAGGCGGCCCTCCCTGTCTCCCGGCGGCGGCCGGTCCCGGGCTGTTGGACTACCTGGCCGGCGCCCGGGCCGGGTTGGTGCTCGACGATTTTCACCACATCCACCACCCGCGCCTCCACGCGGCCCTGCAGGCCTGGCTGGACCGGGCGCCGGACGGCCTGTGCCTGGTGATCGCCGGACGCACCCAGCCGGCCCTGGCCCTGGGCGGCCTGCGCGCCCGGGGTCTGCTCACCGAGCTGGACGCGGACGACCTGCGCTTCACCCCCGCCGAGAGCCGGGATTTCCTGCGCCGCCACGTCCCGGGGGCGCCGTTGGACCCCGCCGACGTGGAGACCCTGGCCCGCCGCACCGGCGGTTGGGCCGCGGGGCTTAACCTGGCCGCCCTGGGGCTGAGCAAGCCGGCCGGGAGGCGCCAGTTCATGGCTTCTTTCGACGGGACCCACCACTACCTGCGCGAATACTTCACCGAGACCATCCTCCGCCGCCAGCCGCCGCGGGTGCAGGCCTTCTTGCTGCGCACCGCGCTCCTCAAGCAGCTCAACGGGCCCCTGTGCGACGCCCTGACCGGTTACGAGGACGGCCAGGCCCTGCTGCTGCGCCTGTGGAAGGACAATCTGTTCATCACCCGTTTCGAAGACGGCGATTGGTACGGCTACGACGAGCTGTTCTCCGAGATGCTGCGCGACCAGCTGCGCCGGCAGTTCCCCGGCGAAATCCCCGGGCTGCACCGCCGCGCCGCAGACTGGTATCGCCGCAACCACATCCTGGACGAGGCCGTCTACCACCTGCTGGCGGCCGGCGCCTGGGAGGAGGCCGCTGGCCTGCTGGAAGAGGTCGCCCTGTGGGAACTGGAGCAGTGCGGCCAGGATTCTCGCCTGCTGCGCTGGCTGCAAGCCCTGCCGGAGAGCGTGGTGCAGCAGCACAAGACCCTGCTGTTCGTCTATCTCCAGCTGGCCCAGCTGGCTTTGTCTGAGCAGGAGATCGAGGGCTTTATCCGGCGCATCGAGGCCAACCTGGCCGCCGCCCCGCCCGAGACGTACAGCGCCGACGAAGGCGCCGTCCTGGAGGAGATCCGCCGCATCCGCCGCACCTGGACGCCGGGCAGTGCGTTTGCATTACCGGCCCAGGCGAGCGGTCCCCACGCGGCTCGCTGGGCGGCGTTGAACGGCCTGTACCTGCTCAAGCGCGTCTACGGGCCACATCCTCCCGGCCTGGAACGCCAGATCGCCGGGCTGCTGCGCCAGGGACAGGCGCAGCACAACCGCTTCGTGATCCTGTTGGCCGGGGGCTCGCTGGCGCGCTGGTGGCTGGCCCAGGGCAGCCTGCGGCGCAGCGCCCGGGTGGCCCGCCAGGTGCTGGCCCAGGCCGCCGGGCCGGACGGGCGCCTGCCCGAGCCGGCCAGCATCCCCCTGGCGGTCTTGAGCCAGGTGTATTTCGAACGTGACGAGCTGGACCTGGCCGAGAGCTACCTGGCGCGGGCGCGGCAGGTGGATCCCGACCCGGCCAGCACCAACATGCCGCTCCAGATCGCCGTGCAGCAGGCCGCTTTGCAGGCTGCCCGGGGAGAGGCCCAGGCGGCCCGCGCCACGTTGCAGGCGGCCCGGGCGCTGCACGCCCGGCGCCCTTCCCGGGTGTGGCGCCAGCAGGATTTGCTGGCCTACGAGGCGCGCCTGTGCCTGCGGATGGGTGATTACGCGGCGGCCGAGGAGCTGCTGGCGCAGGCCGGTGAGCCCGGGGACCACACCCTGCTGGACCTGGCTTACGCCCACCTGGCCTGGATACAAGGGGGCTACGCCGGCGCCGAGGGGCTGCTCGTTCCCCTCCTGGCTGAGAACCCGGACGGGCTGCCGCACGAGCCGCTGCTGGAGGCGCGCCTGCTGTTGGCCCTGGCCCTGGCCGGGCAGCGCCAGCTGCACCTGGCCTGCCAGGTGTTGGCCGCAGCGCTGCGCCAGGCCGCGCCGGAGGGTTTCGTCCGGCCCTTCCTGGAGTGGGCTGCGCCCTGCGCCCCGTTGTTGGGATTGGCCCTGGGCGCCGAGGCGCCGGACAGCCCGGCGGCCGGGTTGGCCCGCCTGGCCCTGCGCCGGGCCGGCCTGCCGGAGGCGCCCGCCGCTGATCCCGCCGTGGCCCTGGCGGCAGCCGTCACGCCGCGCGAGCAGGAGATCCTGCGCCAGCTGGCCGCCGGGCTGACCAACCGGGAGATCGCCGGCCGGCTGGGCGTCTCAGCCAGCACGGTCAAGACCCACCTGGGGCACCTTTACGCCAAGCTGGGCGTCCACAGCCGCGTCCAGGCCCTGGCCCAGGCGCAGGCTTTGCAGCTGGTGTAGAGGGTCCGGGCCGGGAGCGAAAGCCAACTTTCATGGTCGCGAGCGGATCTTTGGGGGTATGGCTGAGGCGATGCGGGTACGCCGGCATCCCTGGCCGGCCGTGTTCGGTCGGGCATAGTTTTCCTCCCCCATTTTTGTTCTTGAAAAAATTGGGGAGGTGCAGGAGGGGGTCGTTCTACGGCCTGGGGGAGACCGGCCCGGCGTAGGTTGGCTAGAGCGATGTGGCCAATCGCGCCCCTCCGGCGCGGAGGAAAGCGGCCACGGCGGGCCGGCCGGCCCGGGCCGGGAGCGAAAGCCAACT
>JAAZNB010000589.1 GCA_012798515.1 Chloroflexota bacterium | reverse complement strand
TTTACCTTTAGACGACCTGTTGGCGACGAAACTGGAAATGCCGCAGCTGGCTCCCCGGGTGGTGCGGCGCAGCCGGCTCACGGAGGCGTTGTGCGCCGCCTTGCAGGTCAAAGTCAGCCTGGTGACGGCCCCGGCCGGGTATGGCAAGACCACCTTGCTGGGGGAATGGATCATCAACGGCCTGCCACCCGGCTGGCAGGTGGCCTGGCTCTCCCTGGATGGCTACGACAACGAGATCACCCGTTTCTGGTCTTACGTGGTGGGTGCCCTGCACAAGAGCTGCCCGGGGCTGAACGGCCGCCGCCTGCACCTGGCCCAGCCCGACCCGGAAGGCGGCGATTTCACCTTCCTCGACCCGCTGATCAACCAGCTGGCCGCCTGCCCGCAGCACACCTGCCTGGTGCTCGACGATTACCACCTGGTCACCGCGGCCCAGGTGCACCACAGCCTGGCTTATTTCGTCGACCACCAGCCGCGCAACTTTCACCTGGTGATCGCCAGCCGGGTGACCCCGCCCGTCCCGCTGGCGCGCCTCAGGGCCCGCGGGCAGCTGGCGGAGGTCTCGGCGGCCGACCTCTCGTTTACCCCGCCCGAGGTGGACGTGTTCTTCAGCAAGGTCATGGGGGTAGACTTCGGCCGCGAGCAGGTCGAGGCGCTGGCCAGCGCCACCGAGGGCTGGATCGCGGCCCTGAAGCTGGCGGCCCTCTCGGCGCACAGCCGCCGGGACCTGCCCGGCCTGTACGGCGACGCCAACGGCCTGCACCGCCAGGTGTTCGATTTCCTGCTCGAAGAGGTGCTGGCCCAGCAAAACGCCCAGATCCGGGAGTTCCTGCTCAAGACTTCCGTGTTGAACGAGTTCTCGGCTCCCCTGTGCGACGCCATCCTGGAGCGCAGCGACAGCCAGCAGCTCCTGGAGCAGATCCTCCGCCAGAACCTGTTCGTCGTTTCCCTGGACAGCCGCCAAAACTGGTTCCGCTACCACCAGCTCTTCTCCGAGACGCTGTACACGCTGCTGCAGCGCAGCTACCCGGGCAGCGCCGGGCCCCTGCGGCAGAAGGCCTGCCGCTGGATGCAGGACAACGACTACCCGGACAAGGCCGTCTCCTACGCCCTGGACGCCGGCGACCTGGAGTGCGCCGCCCGCATCATCGACGCCTGCGCCCTGGAGGCGGTAACGCATTTCAACATCACGCGCCTGATCCAGTGGATCAACCGCCTGTCCCCCGACCTGCTGGACGAGCGCCCGCAGCTGGGCATCTACGCCGCCCTGGCCTGCCTGCTGCTGGGCCGCGCCGGCGAGGTGCAGCCCCACCTGGAGCAGGTGGAACGCTCCTTGCGGCGTAAGCCGGCCGGGGAGCCGTGGGAGCGAGAGGCCCGCCTCA
This sequence comes from Chloroflexota bacterium, assembly GCA_012798515.1. Lineage (GTDB taxonomy): Bacteria > Chloroflexota > Anaerolineae > Anaerolineales > Anaerolineaceae > JAAZNB01. Next base: position 1,825 of record JAAZNB010000589.1, on the reverse strand, counting down.
TCCACTGGCAGATGGCGGCCATCCGGGCCGTCATGAACTGCTTGAGCGGCGACGCCCAGGCGGGCATGGCGCAGATCATCCGCCTCCGGCAGGATTCCCCCGCAGAAGACAACTACTTTGCCGGCAACATCACTCACATCCTGGCGGAATCCTACGCCGTGATCGGCCAGCCGGAGCACGCCCTGGAAGAATACGCCCGGGGCATGGATTTTGCCCGCCGGCACGGCCTGTGTTACGAATATGCCTATTCGCTCACCGGCCACGCCCACGCGCTCAAGATGCAGGGGCGCCTTTCACGGGCCGCCGAGGATTACCGCCGCATGCTGGATTACACCCGGCAGTGCGAGTTGAGCCAGGTCTTCCACGTTTACGCCCTGACCGGCCGCATCGAGATCGCCGTCGAACGGCACGACCTGGCCGGCAGCCACGCCGGGGTCGCCGAGGTGGAGCGCCGCCTGGAGGACGTCGAGCACGACCCGCCGACCTGGATCCGCCTGGAGTTCATCACCTGCCGCCTGGCCAAGTACTATTACGCCCTGGGGGATATCTCCCGGGCCGGCGATTATTACCAACGCGCCGCGGAGAGCTTTCTGGAGCACCCCAACGCCATGCCGTTCCTGTCGGCGGACCTGATCGACATGCAGGTGCGCCTGTGGGAGGCCGGCGCCGGGCAGGAGCAAGACCCCGCCGCGCGCCGGGAACGCCTGTCCCGGCTCAACCCTTTCAAGCGCGCCGGCCTGGCTGAAAAGACGGCCCTGGCCCGCCTGTGCCTGGCCGAGGGCCGCCCGGCCGAGGCCGCCGCGCTGCTCGACGAGGTGTACACCTTCTTGCAGCGTTCGGGGGGCCAGGAACGCGAGATCGAGGTCCTGCTCCTGCGCGGGTGCGCCGCACTGGCGGCCGGGGACCGGCCCGGGGCGCGCCGGGACGTGCAGCGCGCCGTGCAGCTGGCCGCCCCCGAGGGTTACCTGCGCCCCTTCGTCGAACAGAACGCGGCCCTGGGCCCGCTGCTGGCCGAGCTCCCGGCCCGGCCCGGCGGGGCGGGGAATTTCGCCGCACGCCTGGCCGGGGCCCTGTCCGCCGGGACCCTCTCCCCGGCCGCGGAGCAGCCCGCCCCGGCCCCCCAGGCCGTCTCGCTGGCGCCGGCGCAGGAGCCGCTCAGCGAACGCGAAGAACAGGTGGCCCGCCTGCTGCACGCCGGCAAGACCACCAAGGAGATCGCCCGCGAGCTGGTCATTTCTATCAGCACTACCAAGACGCACCTGCGCAGCATCTACAAGAAGCTGGCGGTGCATTCCAAAGAAGACGCCTTGCGCAAGATGGAGCAAGCCAGGGAAGAAGCCGCCTGAGCGGCCCCGGCACTCCTGGCTGGCCGTGTTCGGTCGGGCGTACCCCTACGGGGCATAATAATGGAAGCCCGACCTGCTAAAAGAAGGGGTTCTGCGGCCTGGGGGGAGACCGGCCCGGCGTAGGTTGGCTAGAGCGATCTGGCAAAGCACGCCCCTCCGTGGCGGAGGAAGGCTACCCCGGCGCCCCGGCCGGCCCGTGCCGGAAGCGAAAGCCAACTTTCATGGTCACGAGCGGATCATGGGGGTATGGCTGAGGCGGGACGGGTGAGCCGGCACTCCTGGCCGGCCGTGTTCGGTCGGGCATACCCCTACGGGGCATCTTGGAAGCCCGACCTGCTAAAAGAAGGGGTTCTGCGGCCTGGGGGGAGACCGGCCCGGCGTAGGTTGGCTAGAGCGCCCCGGCTCAAAGTTGATAACACGCTCTAGGCTTTCATTTTAAAGGCGTAGTTATAGGCTTCGACGTAGCTGCGGTTGGTGGC
>JAAZNB010000588.1 GCA_012798515.1 Chloroflexota bacterium | reverse complement strand
GCCGGGCTGGAAGCAGTCGTCGATGGTGCGGATCAGCGACCAGACCTGGTAGAGCACCGTCGCCGGCTCGTCGAACAGCTCGCGCAGGAAGGCCGCCTCCTGGTAGCGCCCGGTGAGGCGGAAGATGTTGTACATGCGTTTGGCCACCTTGCCGTAGTTGACGTCCTTGGTCAGGTACTTGTGTACCTCGCCTTCCAGCGCCTGGACGTAATCGTCCAGGGCGTCGCCGGAGACGTGTTTGGCCAGCTTGCTGAACACCGGGATCGACTCGGCCTCCAGGTACACCTCTTGAAAATACGGGTCCAGGTAGCCGTCCAGGGGGACGATCTCTCCCTGCGGGGATTCCCAGGTCACGTCGAGCATGTTGCTGGCGTTGACCAGGCTGCGATGCACCGGGTCGGCCACTACCCAGTCCAGCTTGCACCACCCCGGCTGCGCGGCGACTTCGTCCCAACGGATGGCTGCCCGGGCGCCGTCGGTGCGGAAGACTTCGATTTCCCCGGCCTGGATCTCTTCAGGGCGCCAGGCCACCGGTGCACCGCTGCGCACCGGCTGCCCGTCGCGCACGGCGTCGAAGGGGAACGAACCGAACTTGACCTCGATCAGCTGGTAGGTCTCGCCTTTGAGCGTGTCCAGGGCCTTGCGGCGCATGATTTCAGCCAGGGTATGACAGGCTTCCTGGCGTGTGGCGGCCAGGATATTGACCCGCTCGAAATAATCCGCGTCGCCCGGGTAGCTCTGGATCTTGGACTGCGCCGCCGAACCGGATAGGGCCAGGGCCGTCTCGACGACCCCCGGCTGGTCCGGAAAACCCACCAGGTCGCCGATCTTGCGGAAATGGGCCAATTCCTGCGGATTGAAATCCAACATCGAAATGCGGTGGCCAAACGTCCCACTGCGCACGTCCACCACGACGTCGCCGTCGCGGCCGGCCGCGCTCATGGTCGCCAACCATTGCAGGGCTTCGCCCTCGTCCATCTCGATGCCTAAGCGCCGGGCCGATTCGAGAATGCGGTCCAGGTCTTCGCCAGGGGTGATGCTGGATGGTGCATTCATACCGCTAACCTCCGTGAACGTCTATGTAGATCAGGGTCCGAATAATTGAGGTGGTTATCACCAGTGAACAGGTTCCTGGGGAGATGTCCCCCCGATTTCCAGGACGCCTGTATGCAAGGATATTTTACCTTTAATGTCTATATTGTGCTATTCTGGGGCGATTTAGGGGCAAACGCACCTACATTGCCACCGGCGTTTCCTGCCCTGTTCCACTGCCCCCGGCGGTTCATCCGCCTTCTGCCGGGCGGTCGATCAGGCGTTGGAGGACCTGGCGAAAGAGGCGCGCCTGCTGCAGGGCGTCATCCAGGGCGTGGTGCGAGAGTGGATTCAAGTCCTGCTCCAGGCGGGCGATGTGCCGGTAGGAGGTCTCCCGCCAGGGCACGCCAAAAGCGCCCATGTATACGGCTTTGATGTCCAGGGCGCTGTGGCCGAAGGGATTGTGGCCCAGGTAACGGAGGAAGTATTGGTTGACAAACATCCAGTCGAAGGCTGCGTTGAAGGCCACGAAGATCGGCTTTTCCCCGGCCGGCACGGCCTGCGCCAGCCAGGCGTCCAGGCGCGCCATGGCCGCCTGGGGCGGCAGTCCTTCCTGCGCCAGCCTCTCCAGGGACAGGCCGTGCACGCGCATGGCCTCTGCCTGGGCGTGCAGGCTGGTGGGCTGCAGCTCGACGTAGAACCTTTCCCCGCCGTCCAGCGTGCAGGCGCCGATGGACAGCAGGGCGTATTCCTCCGGGACGGGACCGGACGTTTCCACGTCCACGGAGATGTAGGCCGGTAATTCGTCGCGAATGGGGTTCGTGCTCAAGGGGTCCTCTTTCTGTTCCTGGCCTGGTTAATTATAGCCTGACTGCTTACGGCTCTGTAGGCCGGGTGCCCGGCCTGGAAAAGGACCGGGAGGATGGCCTGCCCTTCCCCCGGTTCGACCCCGGCCAGCCGGCCAGATGGCAGCCCTACGGAGAACGGAGGGTTGCCCGTGTATCTGCCGGC
>JAAZNB010000587.1 GCA_012798515.1 Chloroflexota bacterium | reverse complement strand
GCGATGGGGATGATAAAGGTCACGATCAGGCGCAACCAGGGCGGATAGATGGTAGCCGGGTAACGCCCGGTATCCATCAGGGCCTGCAAGATAGTCACGTTGTTGTCGAACTTGACAAACCAGAAGGTGAAAGCGATCAACACGATCCACAGGCTGTAAAGCACGGCGATTCCCGAGGCGATCAGGGTCAGGAAGCTGACCAGGCTGGTCAAGGTGGTCGCCCGGTCGCTCATCCCGATGCCTACTACGATCAAAACGATGCCCAGGAGGGCTTCCCAGGTGCGCCAGACGGTGATGCGCGAGATACTGACCAGCAACTGGCTGTTTACCGGCTGGAGCAGGCTGTAATCGAAAGAGCCATCGCGTACGCTGGCATTGAAATATTCCGTGTTGGGCCAGATCAAGGTGGTCATCAACACGTTGGCCATGCGCCACACGCCCAGCAGGGCAATCAACTCGCCCATGCCCCAGCCGCTCAGGTTCGAGGTGTTGGCAAAGATAATTTGCAGGCTGACCAGCTCCCAGCCCAGCCACAGCAGGTTCATTACCAGGCTGAGCAGCGTCTCGGAGCGGTAGGCCAGCGACTGCTGCAAGTTGATCTTGATGAACGCCAGGGCGACTTTGAAGAAATGCATGTTCAAGCCCCCACGGCCGAAAAACGCTGTACGCCCTGGCGCCATAACCAGGCGAAGGCCAGCGCCAGGAGGAACAACCAGGCCGCTTGCAGGCCAAAGTTCAGTAGCAATTGGCTGCTGCTCAGGCGCCCCAGGATGACCTGAATGGGGAAATACAGGTAGAGCTGGAAAGGCAGCGCCTGGGCAAGGCCCTGGGCGAACCCGGGCAGCAGATTGAGGGGCACGAAGGTGCCCCCGAACAGCATCACAAAGCCGTAGATGAATTCGCTGAGGGTATAGACTCGCGTGGTCCAGAACGCCACGCAGGTGACGATGGCTCCCAGCAGGAAGTTGATGGCAAAACCCAGCCAGATGGCCGGGAGAGCCAACAGCAGGTTGGCGGCGGTTACGCCGCTGAAGTCGGGCCGGAAGACCAGACACAACACGGCCCACACCGGGGCCAGGACGATCAGGGTCAGGGCTTTGAAAGCCAGGTTATAAACCAGGGCGCTGGTGAGGATGGGATGCACCGGGCGCAGCAATTCGCTGGACAGGGTGCCGTCGTGGATCTTGTAGGCCAGAATGTGGATGGTGATCTCCCCGGTCAATTTGTTGACCAGCAGGAGCAGTAGATAGTACACGGTAAAATCGTTGGCGGTCAACCCATCCACGCTGTGCTGGCCGGCGGCCACGGCCCGCCACACGGAGAGGAAGACCACTGGCGAGACCAGTTCGTACAGCAGGTACATCATAAGATTGGCACGGTACTGCCACTGCTCAGCCCAGTTGATTTGCCACATGCGTAGGAAGATTTTGAACATGGCGTTCACGCCTCGAAGGCCCGTTCGATGACGTCTTCAATAGGCGGGTCTTCCACGCTCAGGTCCAGCACGGGTAACTCGGCCAGCATACGAGCGGTGATCTGCGCCACCTGGGTGGCCTGCACCTGCACGCGCAACATGCCGTTTCCATCGTGGTTTTCCACCGGTGTGCCGTAGGTGGCCAGGTCGGCCGGGACGTCGCCGGTCAGGGCCACGCCGATGATCTTGAATGGGGCGATGCGCCGGGATAGATCGCTCAGCCCGCCGTCGTACTTGAGCCGCCCCTGGTGGATGATGATGATGCGTTCACACAGAGCGGTTACGTCGGCCATGTAATGGCTGGTGAGCAGGATGGTGGCCCCGGTTCGCCGGTTGTATTCGCATAGAAAGCTGCGGATGCGCGCCTGGGAGCTGATGTCCAGCCCGATGGTGGGCTCGTCCAGGAAGAGCACCTGCGGGCGGTGCAGCAGGGCTGCGGCCAGCTCGCACTTCATGCGCTCGCCCAGGGAAAGGTTGCGCACCGGCTTACGCAGCAGTGGGCCAAGTTCGAGCAGCTCGTCCAGTTCTTTCAGTGTGCGCCGGTAGTCGTCCTCGCGAATGTGGTAGATGGCCTGGTTGAGCAAGAAGGAGTCGGCAGCGGGAATATCCCACGACAGGCGATTGCGCTGGCCCATGACCAGCGTCATGGCGCGCAGAAAATCCGGCCGGCGTTCCCAGGGGGTGAAACCCAACACGCGCGCTTCCCCACCGCTGGGGTGCAGCAAGCCGGAGAGCATCTTCAGCGTGGTGGTCTTGCCGGCCCCGTTGGGGCCCAGGAAGCCAACGATCTCCCCCGGACCAATACGAAAGGTAACGTCTTGGACGGCCTGGACGTCGTTGTAACGGCGGCGCAAGAAACCGCGCACGGCCGAACCGAAGCCGCCTTCGCGTTCGGCCACGCGGTAGACCTTGCTCAAATGGTTGGCGAGGACAGGATCTGATTCGTGACCCATGAAAAACAAACCGCGCCTTTCCGGGTTTGTGGCCCGCGCTTGCAGGAGTACAGAAAACAGGTCCGGGAGCTGGAAAAGAGAGAGAAGAGCGGTCCTTTCCCCTCCCGAATGGGCGTGCAACAGTCTATTGTAATAATGGGGGTGGGCTGGCGCAACTACCTGGCGGGTGAATTTCGAGTTTTTCACCCTTTTTTGGGGTGATATTCTGGCGGTCTACGCCTGGACGAGAACGAGAAGGGCAGCATTTAAAAACAGGGAGCCGCTGCCCAATGACAGCGGCTCCCTGGAATCCTCCGGTTCGTCCACAGGCCCGGCGCACAGGCCGCGAGGGCCTGCGCGCCGGTGCCCGGTAATGGTCAATCTATTCATGCGGTCTGGGTCTCAGGGACGTTGACCAGCTCCAGCTCGATGATGATGTCGATTTCATCGCCGACCAATACGCCGCCGGTCTCCAGCCCCTGGTTCCAGGTCAGGCCCCAATCCTTGCGGTTGATGCGGGTCTCGCCGGTAAAGCCCAGGCTGACCGTGCCCCACGGGCTCTTGGCCGTGCCGGTGTATTCCACAGCCAGGGTCACCGGCTGGGTGACGTCTCGGATGGTGAGGTCCCCGCTCAAACGAGCGTGGTTTTCGTCGACGCGTTCCACTTTGGTGCTCTTGAAGGTCATGTAGGGGAATTTCTCCGAATCGAAGAAATCAGGGGAACGCAGGTGCCCATCGCGCTTGGGGTCGCGGGTGTTGATACTGGCGGTCTCTATCTGGACTTCTACGGTGGCGTCGGTCGGGTTGTTCTCATCCAGGTCGATGGTACCGTTGAAGGTTTCGAACTGGCCGCGGACTTTGGAAAGCATCATGTGGCGCACGGCAAACTGGACGAGGGAGTGGGATGTATCGAATTGCCAGGACATGTTTTTATATCTCCTTACTTAACGTTAAGATATTTGATATCGAAATTTTGTGGTAAAAAAACACATGATTACCACCCGCAGTGATTAATCACGGGTCCTCTTACCCAATTTTTTACACAGGTGGCCAAGGTTGGCCTGTTCCTCGGCGCTCAACACACCCAGGTCGGAACGGATGGCTTCGGCCACGCGTGGGAACACTTCCCGGATGAGGGCTTCGCCTTGCGGAGTGAGATGGATACGCACCAGGCGCCGGTCCTCCTGGTCGCGCACCCGCTGTACGTAGGTGCGCTTTTCCAGGTTATCCAGCACCAGGGTCATGTTGCCGGTGGAAGTCAGCAGTTTGCTGCTCAACTCCCCCTGGCACAGGGGCCCCAGGTGGTATAGCGTCTCCAGCACACCGAACTGGGAGGGCGTTAGATCGCCCAGATTCGGGGATTGGAAGAGGCGCGCCTGGAAGGCATTGGCTGCCCGGGTAAATTTGATGAAGGTGTCCAGCGCCAGGCGGGTGGCCGGGTCGCCGGAGTAATGCGTAGGCATACTCATCACTCCACGTCAAATCGTTTGATGTCAAGATAATAGCACGCTTTAATCGATTATACAAGACCTTTAATATCTGAATAATGTTAATATTTCCCCGGGGTACGCAAAAAAGCGGTTATGTTTAATCGCAGGGCGGTCAGGCGGCCTTTCCCCGTGGAGCGTGACGGCCGGCGCGGCGCGTGTCCAGGCTGGCCGGGCGCCCTCTTCCCGGATTTACCGCGAGAAGGCCGGCAGACGTTATAATTTGAGGGTAAAACATTGTTTGATCCCCCAAGGAGCGCCATGGAGTCCCTGCCTTTGTTCCCCTTGAGCCAGAACGTATATTGGTCGGCGCCGGATCCCGAGCGTGACCGGCCTGTGTTGGGCGCCGTCCTGGGGACGCGCCGCACCCTGCTGGTGGAAACCGGGGCCAGCCCGGCCCACGCCCGGCAGTTTCTCCAGGCAATCCAGTCCCTGGGTGGCCCGGCCCCGCGCTATGCGGCCCTGACCCACTGGCATTGGGATCACGTCTTTGGCAGCGGGGCGCTGGACCTGCCCACCATCGCTCACCGCGAGACGCAGCGCCGGGTGGCCGCCATGGCTCGCCTGGACTGGCGCGACGCGGCCCTGGAGGCGCGCGTGCAGGCGGGAACCGACAGCCCCTTTATCGCCAAACACGTCAAGATCGAATTGAGTGAAGCGCAGCGCGCTGCCCTGGAGATCGTGCCTCCCGACGTGATTTTCGACGAGCGCCTGGAAATCGACCTGGGCGGGCGCACCTGCCAGGTAATCCACGTGGGCGGCGACCACTCCCCCGATTCTTCCATCGTTTTCGTCCCCGAGGAGCGGGTTGTCTTCCTGGGCGACTGCCTGTACAGTAGCTCCGGCCCGGCCGGCTACCGTTACACGGCGGAGGGCCTGTTCCCTCTCCTGGATACCCTGGAAGCGCTGCGCGCCGATACTTACCTGTGGGGGCACCATCCCCGGCCCTATTCCCGGGCGGACTTCCTGGCCGAGGCGGGCCTGCTGCGCCGCACTTACGAGGCCGTGGCCCAGGCCGGCGCGGAACCGGCGGCGGCCGCCGAGCGGCTGGCGGCCTTCTTGAAGCGGCCCCTCAACGAAGACGACCAGGACAACCTGGAGGCCTTCCTGACCGGGATGCGCACGGGAGCGGATTGGATCGGGTTCTGACCCTCGCCGCGGCGGGGGGCTTGCCTCACCGGCCGGGCTTTCAGGGAGCCCACGGGGAGGATGAGCGGCAGCCCGGGAAAAAAACAAGCCGTGGACAGGGCGTAGCCCTGCCCGGGAAAGTGGACACCGTATGACCTTTGGATTTGCCTCGATGACGCCCAGCGCCCGGCGCGCCCGCTTGACGGCAGCCGTGCTCATTACTGCCCTGGCCCTGTTCCTGAGAGTCTACCTGGCGGCCGTAGGGCCGATCGAATACGATGAGCCGGTCTACGTGGACGCCGCCATCCAGTATGCCGCCGACCTGCGCGCGGGGCAGTGGGGCGAAATCCTCGACGACACCTACAACTACGAGCATCCCATATTTAACAAATTGCTCTATGCTGCCAGTCTGCTGCCTTTCAAAGCCATGCCGGTGGGCACCAGCATGCCCTTCGACGCGCCGCTTTACGAAGTCCCCAATTATTACAAGCTGCTGACCCTGCGCCTGGTCTCGGCGGTGGCCGGGGCCGGGGCGGTCTTTGTGCTCAGCCTGGTGAACCCCCTGGCCGGACTGGCGCTGGCCGTGCACACCTTCGCGGTCAAGTACTCCAGCGTGATCTACCTGGAAGCAGTGCCCGCGCTGGCCTCTCTGCTGGCGGTGCTGGCCGCACAACGGGCCTTCCACCCCCGGGACGGCGGCGGCCGTGCCTGGCTCTGGCTAGGGGGCAGCGCCCTGGCCATGGGCGTGGCCGCGGCCTCCAAGTACATGTACGGCGCCCTGGCGTTGGCGGTGGTGGTGAATGCCTTGCTGCAGCCCGGCGGCCGCAGCCTGAAAACGGTGCGCCGCCTGGCGGTGTGGGCCTTGCTGTGTGCGCTGTTCTTCTGCCTGTGTGACCCGGTGTTGTGGCCGGCGCCGTTGGCGCGCTTGCTGCAATCGCTCCAATTCAGCACCAATTACTCGGCCAACGACGTGGTGGTCAACGCCAAGCATTATTCCGTGTGGCAGCCGCTATACTGGCTGCTGCTTTCCATCCCCCACCATTCCCTGGAATTGTCCCCATTCTTCCTGCGCCCGGGGAATTATTTCCTGCTGGTCGACAGCCTGATCTTTGCCCTGGCCATCCTGGGGCTGCCGGGGCTATTCAAGCGCTACCCGGCCATGTTCTGGTGGCTGGCGGTGGGCCTGGTATTCCTCTTTGCCTGGCGGACCAAGTGGCCGCAGTACGTCATGCTGATCTTGCCCGCCTTTTGCCTCTCGGC
>JAAZNB010000089.1 GCA_012798515.1 Chloroflexota bacterium | reverse complement strand
TTCACGGGCGTCGACGTGACCACGCAAGAGGCCACCCTCGATCTGCTGCCGCAGCTGCGCGAGCAGAACGTGACCGTGCTGGTCTCTACCCACGACCTGTCCATGGCCGCCCAGCGCTTCGACCAGGTGCTGCTGCTCAACCGGCGCCTGATCGCCAGCGGCGACCCGCGCCAGGTCTTTCGTCCCGAAGTGGTGCGCCAGGCCTTTGGCGGCCAGGTGTTGTTCATGGACGGGGCCGTCATGGCGGTGGACCAATGCTGCCCGCACGAAGAACATTGACGAATTCCCCGGCCGCGGGTTTGGCCCGGCGCCGGGGAGACGTGGACAAAATTTACGAGGTTTGCTGTGCTTGACTGGTTTTTGACCCCTTTATCTTACGCATTTATGCAGCGCGGCCTGGCGGCGGCGGTGATGGTGGGCATCCTGTGCTCGGTGATCGGCGGCTACGTGGTGCTGCGCTCCATGGCCTTCATGGGCGACGCCCTGGCGCACGCCATCTTGCCCGGGGTGGCCATCTCTTACCTGGCCGGTGGTAACCTGACCATCGGGGCCATGGCGGCCGCCGTGCTGGTGGCGCTGGGCATCGGTTACCTGTCCCGCCAGGGCACGATCAAAGAGGACACGGCCATCGGCATCCTCTTTTCGGCGGCCCTGTCGCTGGGCATCGTATTGATCAGCACCATCCGTACCTACGCCGTCGACCTGACCCACATCATGTTCGGCAACGTGCTGGGGGTGAGCAGCAGCGACCTGTGGCTGACGGCCATCATCAGCGTGTTGGTGCTGGCCACCGTGCTGGTGTGTTACAAGCCCTTCCTGGTGATCTCATTCGACCCCATTTTGGCCTCCACCCTGCGCCTGCCGGTAGAGTTCCTGCGCAGCCTGATGCTGGTGCTGCTGGCCATGACCATCGTGATCTCCATGCAGACGGTGGGGGTGGGGCTGGTGGCGGCCATGCTGGTCACGCCGGCGGCCACGGGCTACCTGTTCGCCCGCCGCCTCTCGGTGATGATGCTGATCTCGGCCGCGGTGGGCATCGTTTCCAGCATCAGCGGCCTGTACCTGAGCTATTACGTCAACGTAGCCTCGGGGGCGGCCATCGTGCTGGTCGCTACGGCCATTTTCCTGGTCAGCTTCTTCTTCTCCCCCCGGCGGGGAGTGCTGTGGGGCTGGTTGCGCCAGCGGGTGGGATAGACGCAGCCACGCCGGCCGGCGGCGGTGGAATGGACCAGGGCCTGCTTCCTGGCCCGTTCCACCGCTTTTTTTGTAAGGTAGACGGGCGAAAAAATCATCATTTCTACCTCTTGTATTTTGATGGCGAACTCTTATAATACGCCATTGCGGACGCAGTTCCGCCATTTTTGATGAGGAAGGCAAGCAATGGAAATTTCAGAAACTGCTTCTTCTGCCCTGGACCCCGAGATGGGGCCTGGGGAAAGCGATAAGCCTCCTGAGCGTAGGCCGCACCCAGCAAGGGCCTGGCGGGTGGCAGTAATCGCAAACGTCAAGGGGAAAAGCGCATTACCCACTGACGGCCCGGCCGATGCAGGTGCGGAGTTTGACCGCAAAGAGACCATCGAGGCCATCCAGGCCGCGATCGAAACCGACGGCCACACCACCGTATTTCTCCCCGCAGATGCCAATTTACCGTATGCTTTGAGGGACCTGTGCCCGGATATTTGTTTTAACCTGGCCGAGGGCCTGGGCGGCGACGCGCGTGAGGCGCAGGTGCCGGCGCTGCTCGAAATGATGCACATCCCTTACACCGCTTCGCGGGTGCTGGCCAACGCCATCGCCCTGGACAAGACCATGACCAAGCGCGTGTGGCGCGACCAGGGCCTGCCCACGGCCGCCTTCCAGGAATTCAACGCTGCGGACGAGCCTTTGAGCCCGGCGCTGGCTTTCCCCCTGTTCGTCAAGCCGGCCCGAGAAGGCACCGGCATGGGCATGGACCAGCATTCCATCGTGCACGACGAAGCGGAACTGCGCCAGCAGGTGGCCTGGGTGTTGCAAGCCTACCACCAGCCGGCCCTGGTGGAAGACTACCTGAGCGGACGGGAGTTTACCGTGGCCGTGCTGGGCCGTCCGGAAGCAGGCTGGTACTCGCGCCGTCCCGAGCTGTATGCCGGGGATGGTTTCCACCGCTTTATGCCCCTGGAGATCGACCACACCTGTTCGGCCACCCCCGGGGTGTACGGCATCCAGGCCAAGTCGCTCAACGTTGGCGAGGTAGGCGTGCCCGG
>JAAZNB010000586.1 GCA_012798515.1 Chloroflexota bacterium | reverse complement strand
TCGCCGCAGTACGGCGGACAGAACGCCTTTTTAGGCGTCATCGTGACCTTCCGGGACATCACCCGGCGCAAGCAGACCGAAGACGAGCTGCTGTACATCAGCATGCACGATCCGTTGACCAACATCTACAACCGGGCCTTCTTTGAACGCGAGCTGGCCCGGCTGGAATGCGAGGCCGTCTACCCACTGAGTGTGATCATGATCGATGTGGATGGGCTAAAACGGGTCAATGACCTGTTCGGCCACTCGCCCGGCGACCTGCTGCTGATCCGGGTCGCCGCCGTGCTGCGGCAGTCGCTGCGCACCGGTGACCTGGTAGCGCGCATCGGCGGCGACGAGTTCGCCATCCTCCTGCCCGGGAGTGATCAGGCCACCCTGGATGAGACCATCCAGCGCATCCGCGACAACATCGCCGCAGAGAACCACACCGGCAAAAACGACTTTACCATTTGCATCTCCCTGGGCGGTTCGGTGATCAACGAGCCATGCGGGCCGCTCAAAGAGCTGCTCGACCAGGCCGACGCGCAGATGTACCTGGAAAAGCGAGAGAAGCAGAGAGAACCCGGCGTGGCGCCGGATTACCTGCCCCCTCGCAGCGCGTAAATCGATCCCTTGCCCGGGCTTTCTCTGCCCTCTGAGCAGTTCCCGGGCAAGTTCCTTTCCGGTTAAATTTAAAACCCGATGGTGTAATAGAACAGAATGTACAGCAGGCTGGCCGTCAGGCAGGTAACCAGCATGACCGGCAGCCCTCGCCGGCTCCACAACAGCGGGGTAATGGGGTCACGCGTGCGTTCCGAGAGTGAAGACACGATCACGTTGGCCGTCGAGCCGATCATCGTCCCGTTGCCGCCGAAACCCGCCCCAAAAGCCAGCGCCCACCACAGGTGAGCCGTGTCCACTCCCATCTGGCTCAACCCGTGAATGATGGGCACCATGGCGATGGTGATGGGCACGTTGTCGACGATGGCCGAGAACAGCGCCACAATCCACAGCAGCGCCACCCCCTGCAGCACCGGGGGCAAGATAGCCGCCTTGTCGATCAAGACCGACAGCGCTTGCAGCACGCCGGCCGATTCCATGCCACCTACCATGACGAACAAGGCGGCGAAGAAGATGAGAATGTCCCATTCCACGCGGTTGAGCGTCTCGCGCAGGTTGGGGTTGATCCACAACAACCCGGCGGCGGCGGCGGTAAGGGCCACGAAGGCCGGGCGCACGTGCAGCAGTTCTTCCAGTAAGAAGCCCAGGATTGCCATGCCGATCACAATCAACACCTTGATGGCTGTACTCCGGTCGCGCAGGGCTTCTTCAGGTTTCAAGGAAGCAATCGCTTCCTGGTTGGCTGCCAGATCCACCGGCTTGAGCTCGTCCTTGAACAGGCGCTGCAGGAGCCACAACGCCACAAACCAGGTCACCAGCACGATGGGCAGCGAATGCAGCAAAAAATCGTTGAACGACAGGTCTGCGGCCGAGGCAATCAGGATGTTGGGCGGGTCGCCCACCAGGGTAGCCACGCCGCCGGTATTGGAAAGCAGCGCCTCGGAGAGCAGGAAGGGCTGGGCGCTGATGCCCAGGATCTCACAGATCAAGATCGTCACCGGGGCAATCAACACCACCGTGGTGACATTGTCCAGAAACATCGAGACCAGCGTGGTCACGCCGCCCAACAGCATCAGCAGGCGAACCGGGTGGCCTTTGGAAAGGCGCCCTACCCACACGGCCAGGAATTGGAAAAACCCGGTCGGCTCCAGGAGCGCCACCAGGATCATCATGCCCATCAACAGGCCAATGGTATTGAAATCGATGGTAGCTGCCGCCTGTTCCTCGGTATAGAAACCCAGGATTTGGCCGGCAGCGACCATAATCACCGCACCGGCCAAAGCAACCAGCATACGGTTGATCTTTTCCGAAAAGATCAACGCCAGTGAAACCACAAAGATCAACGACGAAACCCAGGTTGCCGCCATAGCCTCACTTTCCCAAGCTCTGTTCGCCGCTCGAGCGGGCGGCGAGGTTCCATTTCTTCATCAAAGCCACACCAATATCTACGTGAGACGCGATCCCAATCAGCTTCCCCTGGCTGTCCACCACCGGCAGATCCTTCAAGCCATGTTGGTTCAACAACGCCGCGGCGCGCAGCAGGCTGCAGTCCGCTTCCGCATAGATTGGCTCTTGCATAATTGCGTTTACCGGCTCGTTCAGGTCCTTCAAAGTAGGCTGCCGTGAATTCACCGCCCCAAAATCGTGGACGAAATCGAAATTATCGATCAGGCGCACAAAATCGGGCATGACCAGACTGAGGATATCGCGCAGTTTCACTACACCCACCAATTTCCCTTGCGAGTCCACTACGGGGACCGTGCCAATCAAATTCTCGATGACCAGATCGACCACCTGCGACACCGCCGCTCCTTGCTGGATCGAAACCACATTGCGCTTCATACAGTCGCTGATTTTCATATATCCTCCTGGCCAGGTTGCAAGAATACCTGACCAGATTTCATTATATGCCTTTTTTCAGGAGCCGATTTTCCCTTTGGCCGGTTTCATGCTATAGTAAAGGCACAACACTGTGCACCACCTGTCATCAATTGAATCATGACGTTCTCCAGGGTAAGGGCCGTGAGCGGCCGATTTGCCAAGTAGGACTATTCCCACCTGTTTTCCCCCGCAGAAAGGAGCCCCCAATCCCCATGAGCACCCGGTCTAAACGTATTGGCTTTCCCCGCATGAAGAAGGAACCCGGCGAGCGCCGCGTCTTCTTACCCGAGTTCATCCAGGCGATCACCAAGATGGGCTTCGAGGTGTTTATCGAAGAAGGTTACGGTTCGCGTTCCGGGTTTACTTTCGACGATTTCAAAGAAGGCAACCCGGCCGTACACATGTGCAGCCGGGAAGAAGCTTTCGCGGAGAGTTACGTGCTGGTATTGCGCTCGCCCACCCCGGCCGAGTTCGAGATGATCCCCGCCGGCACCTGCCTGATATCCATGCTGCACTACCCCACCCGCCCGCTGCGCGTCGAGCGGCTCAAGAACTGCGGCATCGATTCGATCTCCCTGGACAGCATCGTGGATGACACCAACATCCGCATGGTCGAGAACATGAAGGCCGTCGCCTGGAATGGCATCGAAGTCGCTTTCGACGTGCTGGAACAGCGCTGGCCGGGCCTGCTGCGCGCAGGGGACCAGCCCTGGAAGGTATTGGTGTTCGGGGCCGGCATGGTGGGCAAACACGCCGTGGACGCCGGCAGCAAGCTGGGCAACATCGAACGCAACAACGAGCACATCCAGCAGAAAGGCCCCGGCTCGATCGTGTATTGTGTGGGCCGCAACATCAGCACCAACGAAGCCCAGATGAAAGACCTGTTCGCCCAGGCCGATGTGGTGGTGGACGCTTCCCAGCGCCGCGATGCCTCTAAACCGGTGATCCCCAACGAATGGCTGGCGTGGCTGCCAGAACACGCCGTGGTTACCGACCTGGCCGTCGACCCCTATACACTGAATGCCGCCCCGCCGGTGGTGCGCGGTGTGGAGGGCATTCCCCAGGGCAACCTCGACCAGTACATCTTCCACCCCGAGGACCCCAACTGGTGCAAGACCATCCCGGATTGCATCCTCACTGCCAACCGGCGTACGGCCGTAACCTGTTATTCCTGGCCGGGCATCCACCCCGAGGCCTGCATGCGCCATTACGGCCAGCAGTTGCTGCCGCTCATGGAGGTGCTGGCCCACGTTGATTACGAGCAGCTCAACCCGAACGGTTCCTATTTCGAGCGCGCCCTCTATCGCGCCACCTTGCGCGAGTGGCTGCGCAGTAATTAAACGCCCATGGCGGCCGGTTCTCATGGCAATTTTCTGCCTGCCAGGGTGTCTTCGCTGACAATGAACGGCCGGGCGCACCCCTGCGGGGGCGTTGTAAGGAAAACCCGGCCAGCTGAAAAATGACATCTTCACCGGCTGTGAGTGGTCGGGTGAGAAATCTCTGCTGGCGCGTCTCCACACCAAGGTAGATTTAAACCGCCGGCCCTACAGCCAGCCGCGCTGTGCCGCGGCGGCAATGGCCGCGGCGCGGGAATCGACCCCCAACTTGTTATAGATACTGGCCAGGTGAGCCTTCACCGTGCGCTCGCTGATGCCCAGGCGCAGGGCAATTTCTTTGCTGCGCTCGCCGCGCGCCACGGCGGCCAGCACCTCGTGCTCGCGTTCGCTCAGCTCCAGGCCACCCCCCGCCGTAGCCGCCGGCGGTTGGGCCAACACTCGCGCCAGCACGTCCGGCTGGAGCAGGGTTTCGCCGCGCGCCGCCGCCAGAATGGTGTCGAACAACGCCTGGCGGCTGGTGTCCTTCAACAAATACCCGCGCGCCCCGGCGCGCAGCCCGCGCAACATCAGCTCGTCCTCGTTGTACGTGGTCAGGATCACCACCGCGGCCGGTGAGCCCTGCGCCTGCATCCGCTCGATGGCCGTCAGGCCGTCCATCCCCGGCATACGCAGGTCCATCAACACCACGTCCGGCGCCAGTTCGTTTACCAGGCGCAGCGCCTCGGCGCCGTCGGCGGCTTCGCCGGCCAGCTCGAACTCGGGGCGCGTCTCCAGGATCAGGCGCAGGCCTTCGCGCACGATGGAATGGTCGTCGGCAATCACTATTCGGATGGGGGTCTTCATCGGCAATCCTATGGGAATAATTTCTAGAAAATTACACGTCACTCACTCGCTCGCCGGGTCAGGGTCGGCCCCCTCCAGGGGGAAACGGGCGCACAACTCGGTGCCCTCCCCGGGCAGGCTGTGAATTTCCAGGCTGCCGCCCAGCAGGCGCACCCGCTCACGCATGCCCACCAGCCCGTAATGCCCGGGCTGTCCGGCGACCTGGTCGACGTCCATGCCCACCCCGTTGTCGCGGATGCAGACCGACAGGGCGCCGTCTTCCTCCGCCAGGCGCACCAGCGCCTGGGTGGCCTGGGCGTGGCGGGCAACGTTGCTCAACCCTTCCGCGATCACGCGCAGCACATGCTCGTGCACAGCCGGCGGCACGGGTCCCGCCAGCTCCAGTTGCAATTCGCAGGCAATCCCCACGGACGAACAGAAATGCTCCACCTCGGTGCGCACGGCCGCGGACAGGTCGGCGCCGCGCGGCGTCTCGGAGCGCAGGTCATCAATCGCCTGGCGCGCTTCGGCCAGGGTGATCCGGGCCCGTTCCATTCCCTGGCGCACGATCTCCTGAGCGCGCACCACACTGCCGTTGGAAAGGTGTGAATCCACCGCTTCGAGCTGCAAGATCAGGCCCGCCAGGCCCTGGGCCAGGGTGTCGTGGAGCTCACGCGCCATGCGCTGGCGTTCACTGCTCAGCGTCAGGTCCTCTACCTGGTCGGCGTATTCCGCCAGCCGGCGGTTGGCCTGTTCCAGCTCTTCCAGCAGCATCTGCGCCCTGGCCCGCGCCTCTGCCTGGCTCACGTACATGCGCACGTACACAACCACAAACAGGGTGATCGGGGCAATAGTAGCTCCCCAGGTGGTCAGGGCGCCCCATCCCGCCACGACCACCGTGCTGATCCCGGAAAGGGCCAGGTAGATAGCCGTCCCCACCACCGCCAGCCGTGACTGGCGCAGGATGGAAACCGCCTCACCGATCAATGGCATGAACAGCGTGTAACTAAGAATGTCATTATCAGACAGGACAGACAGGATAAACGCCAGCGCTCCCTGGAAGGCCAGGTAATAGTACGCCGGGCGCATGGCGGCCGCGGAAAACACCGGGCTGAGCCAGTGTAGTCCCACGTGCACCAACATCAAGACGATAAAGGTAGCCAGAACGGCCGGCTGTGCGTACAGAGCGGGGGTGGTCCAGACCATCCACCCCGCTACGATGATTAAAAATATGCTCACCAACCAGAAGAATGGCATCGACTGGCGCAGCACGTCCTGGTGGGTCACTGCCTGGGGGGAAATTTTCCGTTGTAGTTTCTCGATGATTGCCAGCATGGCCTGTCCCTTCGTACTTCATTATAACGTTCCCATCGATTATTTCTATTGTCCTTCCGGGCGGTGTACGCCCGGACAGTGCCCAAAAAGACATCGTCCAAACGTACAGGCCGGCTGCACGGACGCGCAATGTGGACGCTGCCCGGCGTGGATACACTGAAAACATCCGGGAATCTGGAATCTCCACTGTTTGAGATGCCAAGACACCTCGAACAGCGGCTTCCGCAATATTCGGATAGATATTAGGCTCAAGTTCACTCAGGGAGATCGATTATGGAAAAGAAAAACGCCAATGGCACCCAATCCAACCGGGACCTTGTCGCACTGGTCTTTAAAGGCGTCGGCCTGGCCATGGCCGTAGCCACCATCGTCTTGAATATCCTCGGCACGCTGTCTGTCAACACGGCCATCAGCCTGCTATCCATCGGCTTGCTGTGCGTGGCCATCGCCGAGCTGGATAGTTGAGGTCAAAATGTACACCACCAACGCAATCGAAGTTCGGAATCTATATAAACAATTCGGCGCCATTCAAGCCGTACAGGGAGTGCAGTTCAGCGTTCAGCGCGGCGAGATTTTCAGCCTGCTGGGCCCCAATGGGGCCGGCAAGAGCACCACGATCTCGATCCTGGCCGGGCTGTTGCAGCCCAGCGCCGGAGAAGCCGCCATCCTGGGCCAGCCGGCCGGCCAGGCCCGTGCTCTCCTGGGGGTGGTGCCGCAGGACATCGCCCTGTACCCTGACCTGAGCGCCCGGGAGAACCTGGTCTTCTGGGGCAAGATGTACGGGCTGCGCGGCCGGCGCTTGCAGCAGCGGGTCGACGCCGTCCTGGACATGATCGACCTCAAGGACCGCCAACACGGGCGGGTGGGCACCTTCTCGGGTGGCATGAAACGGCGCGTCAACATCGGCGCCGCCCTGCTGCACGACCCGCAGGTGATCATCATGGACGAGCCCACGGTGGGCATCGACCCGCAGAGCCGCCGCCACATCCTGGAGTGCGTCAAGGAGCTCAACCGCCAGGGCATCACCGTGTTGTACACCACCCATTACATGGAAGAGGCCCAGGAGCTCTCTCACCACGTCGCCATCATGGATCACGGGCAGATCATCGCCTGCGGCACCCACGCCGAGCTGGTGCACCTGGTGGGAGAACAAACCCGCCTGGAGCTGGAGGTGTGTGGAGAGGTAGAAAGCGCCGTTCCCTGCTGGGCTCAAATCCCCGGCGTCAGCCGTGTCGTGGCCGGGGAAGAGAAGGCCACCCTGCTGGTCAGCGACAGCAGCACGATCCTGCCTCGCCTGTTCGAATGCGCCGCCCAATGCGGCGTTCGCATCACCACATTGAATATTTACGAGCCCAACCTGGAAGCCGTGTTCCTCCACCTGACCGGGCGAGCGCTGCGCGATTGAGAGGAGCCCGGTATGTATAAGATTTTCGATATCGCCATAAAAGATATACTCCATTCCCTGCGCAGCCTGTTCTTCCTGGGCATGGCGCTGGCCGTCCCCTTGCTGATCACCGGACTGATCTATTTTGCCTTCGGCAGCAGCCTGGGAGGCAACGCCACCGCCAGCCTGCCGGATTTCCACGTCGTGGTCGTCAATCAGGACCGGCCACAGCAAGACGACTGGCGCCTGGGTGAAATGCTGATCAGCATGCTGCAAGACGAGAAAATGCCCGGCTGGCTGAAAGTGAGCCTGGCCGGCAGCCCGGCCGAAGCCCGCACCGCCGTGGAAAAACAGCAAGCTGGGGCCGCCGTGCTGATCCCGCCCGACTTTTCCAACAAGCTGCTGGGCGACGAGGGCGCCACGGCCCTGACCATCGTACAGGACCCCACCCTGACCCTCGGCCCGGCTTTTCTGAAAGACGTGCTGACCCTGTTCGTGGACGGCGTGGCCAGCAATAAGATCGCCATGTCCGGCCTGGTGGACGCCCTGGTCGCCCGGGGAGAGGCCATCGACCCCGCCGCAGTACAGGCCGCCGGCGCCGAATTCGGCGACTGGTACGCCGACCTGCAGCGCAACCTGCACCATTCTTCCGACCCCTGGTTGAAAGTAGTAGCGCCTGCCGGCGCCGCAGCCGGCAATGCAGCCGGCAACAGCCAACAAAACCTGATGGCGCTGATCATGGTCGGGATGATGATCTTCTTCGTCTTTTTCGCCGGGGCTTCCAGCGCCACGTCCATCCTCACGGAAGACGAAGACGGCACCCTGGCGCGCCTGTTTACCACACCCACCAGCCGCGCGGCCGTGTTGGGCGGCAAGCTGCTGGCCGTACTGGCCACCGTGCTGGTCCAGTC
>JAAZNB010000585.1 GCA_012798515.1 Chloroflexota bacterium | reverse complement strand
GCTCTCTGGCGCTCCGCGCCTTTCTCCCTGGCCAGGGCGCCTTCCCGACTGGCATGGGCGCAGAGAGAATGTGAATAAATTAGAAACGTGGCGCGCTGACCGCCACGTGCGCCGGGAGGTGGTGCGGGGCGGGACGGGGGCGGCGCACCGGGCGTAGGCCCAGGGCAAGCGCGGGCCCAGGGTCGTCTCTGGCTCCGCCGCGCTACGGGGCGAAGGCAATCAGGTGGGTTCCAAAGCGCCCCCCCTTTTTTACGTAGATGTACGGTGCTCAATATTCCGTTTCGCGGCTCATGACCGAGACGGCCAGCAAGGTGAGCTGGCCGGACTGGCGCAATTTCTCCAGGTCGATGTGCTGCATGGTATCGTCCACGGTGTGGGCCAGCTCGTCGGAGCCGTCCCAGCTGACGTAGGCGCTCATGGCGTCGCGCCCGCCGAAGCCGCGCCGCGCCCACAGGTCGGCGTGCGGACCCCGGCCGCGGGTGGTGGCGGCCAGGCCCAGGTGGCGGGCGGACTCTTCGAACAGGGTCACCAGGCGGTAGCTGCTGCCCTGTTCCAGCACCACGGCGTCGCCATTCCCGCCGGCCATGCCGCTCAGCTCGACCACCGCCTCGATGGTCAACTTCAAAAAGCCGCGCTTGGCGTTCATGATGTTCTTGACGCTCAGGCTTTCGCCGCGTTCGCCCCCGGCCCAGGCCACGAACAGGATGGTCTTGTCCGGCCGGTACTCGGCGTGCTGCAGCACGCGGGCCATCTCCAGCAGGGCGGCCACACCGCTGGCGTTGTCGTTGGCGCCCGGGTAGAGGGCGCCATCCGGGCCCTGGCCCAGGCCGTCGTAATAGGCGCTGATCAGGATCACCTGGTTGTCCAGCCCGGCGCCCTGGTGGTTCGACATCAGAGCCGCGTCGCTGGGGATGTAACCGATCACCTGGGTATACGTCACCACCTGGTCTGCTTCCGGCCCGTGGATAGCCATGGAGACCTGCGCCCCGGCGGCGGTCAGCCCAAAGGCGTCCGGGGGGATGTCTTTGCCCAGGGACTGCATCTGCTCCAGGCTGCTGCCGGCGGGGGCGAGCAGGCGGTCGGCCAGCTGGGGCGTGATGCACAGGCGCGGGGCCGTGTTAGCCCGGAAAGCGGTCACGTTGGGCAGCAGGTAGCGGCGCTGCATGGCGTCCTGGCCCTCGCAGACGATGAGGAACCCGGCCACGTGCGGCAGGTTCATGCGTTCCACATCGCTCTGGCGCACCAGCAGGATCTTGTCGCTCAGGTCGTTGCTGCCCACGCGAATGGGCGTGTCTTGCAGGTCGCCGGCCGGGGGGCCCAGGTACAGGCCGACCACCGCCCCCTGTCCCTCGCCGGCTGAGACCGCGCCGGTATATTCCACGTAATCCTGGCGGTAGACCGGCTGCCCGCTTGCGCCCGGGATGCGCAGCTGCGGCACCTGGGTCAGGTTGGGCAGCCCGGTGGTCACCGGCTGGAAGTAGGTCTCGCCCTCGCCGCCGGGCAGCAGGCCGATCTCGGCCATGCGTTGGGCGATGTACTCGGCGGCCAGGTCGCCGCCCGGGGTGCCGGCCTGGCGGCCCTGCATCTGGGGCGTGGACAGGGCGGCGATGTCGATCCCGGCGCGCCGGGCGTCGAACTGCATGGCCTGGGAACGGTACATCTCGATGGGGGCGTTGCTGCGCAGCATCCACACCACGGCCAGGACCAGGGCGGCCATCACCGGCAGGCTGAAGCGATTGAACAGGCGGCTGACGTTGAAGCGGGTCTCGTCCAGAAAACGGCGCAGCCCCTCTCCCCACACATTGAAGGCGAAAATCGACAGGAAGAAGGCCAGCCCGGGGTACCAGGCCATCCACGGGTAGCTGCGCCAGTAAGCGCGGATGTTGGCCAGCAGGGCGCCCCATTCGGGGATATCGGAGAAGAAGTAGGTCGATTCGTCGACCAGCTCCACCTTGTACCCGCCGCCCAGGAAAATGTTCAAGAAACCCAGCTCGGCCAGCAGCATGAGGATGCCGCCCATCTCCAGTACGGCCATCACCAGCACGGTGGGCAGGATCTGGGGCAGGATGTGGCGCACCAGGATACGTCCCTGGCGGGCGCCCACCGAACGGGCCGCCTCGATGTGCAGGCGCGGCTTCTGGGCGATGACCTGGCCGCGGGTGAACTGGGCGATCTCGCCCCAACCCACCACGCACAGGGCGATGACGAACACGCCGATGCCGCGCTGGATGCCCAGGGCCAGGATGAGGATCATGGCGAACAAGGTGACCGGGAAAGCCGCCCACACGGCAATCATGGCGTTGATCAGCTGGTCCAGCCAGCTGCGCTGCCACCAGCCGGCCAGCATGCCCAGGCAGACGCCGATGACCACCCGCGCCAGCATGCCGAACAGCGCCAGGGCCAGGGTCTGGCGAGCGCCGGCCAGCACCAGGGCCTGCAGGTCGCGGCCGATGGCGTCGGAGCCCCACGGGAAAGCGCTGGAGGGCTCGAAGGGCGCGCCAAACACCGTGCCGTCGATGGTCATCACGTTGTGAGTCTCGAAGGGGTTGGCGCCGGTCAGCTGGCGGCCCACCAGGGCCAGGGCCAGCAAGGCCAGCACCATCAGGCTGCCCAGCAGCAGGGGCAGGTTGGTCAGGGCGCGGCGCAGCACGAAGCCCCCCGAGGTAGCGTAAGGCACTTCGGGCATAGCCGCCGAGGCCGGTCGCGGCGCGGGGGCCGGTCGGGTGCGGACGCGCAACGGGGCGGTGTCGCCCAGGTTGGCCGGCGGCACCCGCCGGGGAGCGGTGTCGGCCAGGGCCGCCAGGGCTGCCGGGGCGACGGGGCGCAAAGGAGCAGTGTCATCCAGGGGGCCGGGGGCGAGACGGCGCGGGGCGGTGTCCGCCAGGGCGGGCTGGGCCGGGGCCGGGACCGTCTCGGGCGCCGGGCGGCGCGGGCGCTGCCCGGCCAGCCTGCCGATCCCGGAGAACAGGCCGCGCAGGTCGGCGCGCCAGGAAGAGACCTGGTCGTTCCAGGTCAGCTCGTCGGTCTGCTCGCCGGCCAGGGCGTCGCGGCGCAGGCGGGCGTCGATCCACGGGTAGAGCACCTCGAGGAGCAGGTTGACCAGCAGGAACATCAGCCCCAGCGAAACGATCAGGTCGATCACCAGGGCGGGCATGTCCAGCTGCATGGCCTGTAGCAGGGAGAGGCCCACGCCGGGCCACAAGAAGAAACTCTCCACCACCGGCAGGCTGGCCAGGGAGAAGCGCAGCGAGGTGCCCATGGTGGTCAGGACGGGGATGAGCACGTTGCGCAGGGCGTGCCGGAACAGCAGCCGGCCCCCGGAAGCGCCGCGCGCCAGAGCGGCGCGCATGAATTCCTGGTCCATCACCTCGCCCAGGCTGACATAGGTGACACGCATGATCTGCGCCAGGGGCCGGGCGCACAGCACCAGCACGGGCATGACCATGTGGGCGTCCCAGCCGAACCCGGTGGGCGGCAGCAGGGCGCTTTTAAGCCCCAGGGCGGGGTAGAGCTTGAAGTCCAGCACCCACAACAGCATGGCCAGCAGGAAGCTGGGCAATGAGACGCCCAGGATGGAGACCAGCACCAACAGCGGGCCGGCGCTGCGCCGCCGTGACCAGGCCGCGGCCAGTCCCAGGCCGCCGCCGATCAGGGTCGCCAGCAGCAGGGCGGCGGCCAGCAGGCCGGCGCTGTTGAAGAACAGCTCCAGCACCAGCAGCAGGGCCGGGGTGGTCTCTTTATGCCAGATGTAAACCGGGGGGTGGTGGAACAGGTAGTCGTAGGTATCGACGCCCGCCTGGCCCAGCACGGCCGGCAGGTGGATGGGTAGGGCCTGTTGGCTGAGGTCATAGACGTGCATGCCCAGGGCGGTCAGGTAGGCGATCACCAGCAAGATGGCCAGGCTGGCCACGGCTCGTTTCAAGAGCGGCAGCCAGCGGGCGCCGCGGTCGGTTGGCATCGATTGCGGGGATGGAGCGGCCAAAAGGGTAACCTTTCTACCGTTTCGAGATGGGGAAAAGCAGGCTCATTTTACCATAGCGGCCCGCGGTCTGTCCCCGGCGGGGGGCCCAATCCAGGGTAAACGCATCTAAATTGCCAGATACAGCCATCTCGCACTCTTTTTAAAGTCCCCGCCCTTGAGGGCGGGGATTTAGGGGTGGGTGTTAGCAAATCTCATAGAACAAGTGTTTTGATGCAATTGCGTGCCGCTCGGGGCCGGGGGGAAAATGGGGGCGGTCTGCCGGGTTGGCCGGCCCGGGGCGCATTCCCCCATTCTTGACGGGGCCCAGAGAACTGGGCCGGTATGAAGCCCGGTGGGCGGGTATGGACGGCTGAATTAAAAAGAATAACCTGCGTTATAATTCAAAAAAAGGCGCGTTCCCCTGATTGCCGCAAGCGGCAAAACGCGCCTTTAGTGTAGTGTTTAATTAGCCGCGACGGAATGCATTATCACGCGGAAGAGAAAATTAATTTCACAGATTGTTCAATCTATCGTCGATCATACCGACCGGCGGCAATAAATTACAGCCATTTTGAACCAATATCGAACAGGAATTGAACCATCTATGCAGCTCGGCGATATCACCAACGAAGTCGTGGAAACCTGTTTACGGGCCATACGCAGCGGCGAGATCCTCCAGGGGAGGCTGCTCGACCTGGCCGTTTTAGACCGCCCGGTGGGGCGCTCTCCTGAAGAACGCGCCTTGCGGCTGGAAGACCTGCTGCACGAGTTGGTGTGGGAGGCCTACCGCAGCCTGCGCCTGGCCGAGGGATTGCCCGCCAGTGTCCCCGAGACACGCAGCGAGATCCTGGGCCAGATCGGCGAGGACTTCTCGCGCGGCAACAGCGACCTGGAAGCCTGGAACGTGCTGTATTTTCGCTACCTGGCGGCCATCCCGCTCAGCGTGGAGGAGATTTCCGGGGCGGCCAACATCGTCCCGCAGCAGATGCGCCGCCGCCTGCGCCAGAGCCTGACCAACCTGGCGCACCGCCTGCGCCGCATGGAGCTGGAGGCACAGCGCCAGCTGCCGCCGGCCGAGCGCAACCTGCCCCTGCCCGATTACACCCACCTGGTCGGCGTCCAGGCCTATTTCCAGACCCTGGCGGAGCTCTTCGGCCAGCCTGAAGGCCCGCGCCTGGTCAGCCTGGAGGGCATTGGCGGGATCGGCAAGACCGCCCTGGCGCGGGCCTTCGTGTCCCTGCCGGAGACCCAGGCGCAGTGGCACACCATCCTGTGGGTCAGCGCCCGCCAGTACTTCGTGGGCGAGGATGGGTGCGTGGCGCCCGTGAGCGATACGGCCGCCACGCTGGATGACGTCACCACGCGCCTGGCCCAGCAGCTCGGCCTGGGGCACCTCGCCGAGCGCACCACGGCCGAGCGCCTGCAGGGCCTGCGCGCCGCGCTGCAAATGGAGAAATCCCTGGTGGTGGTGGACAACCTGGAGACGGTGGCCGAATACGCTCACCTCGTCCCGGCCCTGGCGCAGTGCGCCGGGCGCAGCCGCTTCTTGATCACCAGCCGGCAGACGCTGCGCCACTACCCTTACGTGCACACCCTCCAGCTGGCCGAGCTCAATTCCCCGGCCTGCCAGGACCTGGTGCAGGCCGAGACCGCCCGCCGCGGGCATCCCCTGGCCCTGGCCCCGGCGGACTTCGAGCAGCTCTACCGCCTGGTGGGCGGCGTTCCCCTGGCCGTCAAGCTGGTGGCCGCCCAGCTGCCCTTGCATCCCCTGGCCGAGATCCTGGAGCGCTTCAGCCGCGCCCGGGCCGGCATGGACGAGCTGTACCGCTACCTGTACTGGCAAACCTGGCAGTCGCTGGGCGACGACGCCCGCCGCCTGCTGCTGGCTTTCCTGCCCACCGACCCGGAGGGCGAGGACCTGGCTTTCTTGCAGGCCATGAGCGGGCAGCCCGAAGCGGCTTTCTTCGCCGCTCTGCGCCAGCTGGACCAGTTCTCCCTGCTCGAAATCAGCGGGGCGGCCGCCGCCCCGCGCTACCGGCTGCACCGCCTGACGGTGACCTTCCTGCAAACCGACATCTTGAAGCTCTGGGAGCAACCTCCGTCGCATGACCCTCCTTCCCACGCTTGAATATCGCCAGGCGCAGGCGCGCCGCTGGCAGGACGAATACGCCCGTCACCTGGAACAGGCCCTGGGGCGGGCCCGGGCCTGGCTGAAGACTATCCCGCAGGGACAGGTCCGCCCGCACCTGGGCAGTTTCCTGACCCTGCTGGACGAGGCCCGGCGCTACCCGCCGCTGCAGGCTGCCGCGCTGGCGCTGGTGATGGAGCTGCATCCCCTGCCCCTGCGCTGGGGCGAGGGCCGCCGTTGGGAGGCCTGGCTGCATTTTGCGTTGGAGCGGGCGCCGGACACAGGCCTGCGCCGCGGCTATCACAACGACCTGGCCGGGCTGTATTACGCCGCTGGGGACTTCTCCCGGGCCACGGCCGAGGCCCAGCAGGCCCTGGAGGGGGCGCTGCCGGGCGACGAGCAGGCCGCCCGCGCCGTGCGTTTGCTGTTCACCGTTTATCGCGCCGTGGGCAAGCCGGAGGAGGCCGACCGCCTGGTACACGGCCTGGCGGAGCAGTTCGACGCCGGCTTGCCGGCCCGCCAGGTGCGCCCGCCGGCCGCCCGCGGCTGGCTGTATCTCAACCAGTGCCGCCTGGAGCTGCTGCGCGAGCAGGGCCGGGTGGAGGCAGCCCTGGCGCTGGCCGGGGAAATGATCTGGCTGGATGAGCAGGGCGGCGCCCCGGACGCGATCCTGACCGCCGACCTGTATACCCACCGTTCGACGCTGGCCTGGGTGCGGGCCGCTTACCCGGCTGCGGTGGCCGACCTGCAGCACGCCATCTGCCTGTACCGCCAGGCGGAAGACCTGTTCAACGCCGAGTCTTTGCAGAGCAACCTGGGCCTGGTGTATTGGACCATGGGCGAGCTGGCCCTGGCCGAGGAATCCCTGCAGGCTTCGATCCGGTTCTATCACAAGGCCGGCGCCCAGCAGCTGCTCACCTACGACCTGGGCAACCTGGGGCTGGTGTATTTCGCCCGCGGCGACCTGTCCCGCGCTCGCCAGTGGACCGAGGAGCACAT
>JAAZNB010000584.1 GCA_012798515.1 Chloroflexota bacterium | reverse complement strand
CCTGCCGGGGTGCCAGCATCGACCGTCCCTTTTTCAGCAGGTCGGGCTTCCATTATTATGCCCCGTTAGGGGTATGCCCGACCGTTCAATGTGGATGAAAATACCCTGGCAGGCAGATAATCGCCACAGTGCCAGGGCCAGGGTCCATTGCATCCCAGGTTTGGCCGGGCGTGCCCCTGCGGGGCATTTTGGAAGCCCGGGGGCCGGTTTTTTCAAATGTGGCCCCATGCCCGGCGGGGAGGATGCCATGGTAATTTTATGCCTGCCGGGATGCCAGCATCGACGGTGAACGGCCGGGCGTACCCCTATCGGGGCACTTTACCCCTGGCGGGGCACTTTACCCCTATCGGGGCACTTTACCCCTATCGGGGCATGATATGGAAGCCCGGCCTGCTGATAAAAAGTCTTATGTGGATGAAGACGCCTCAGCAGGCGGAGAATCGCCACAGCGCCCGGGGACGGCTTATGGGGCCTGCACCTCGAAGGGCACGTGCGGGCTCGCCGGCCCGCCAGAGGACTCCAGCCAGGCCTCGTGGGCGCCGGGCGTGGCCGCCAGCCAGGTCTCGTAACCCGGGGCGGAGAGCGTCTCCACCAGGGCGCCGTCCAGCCACAGGGTGACCGTGCCGGCCCCGGCGGGGACCAGGGCGGTGAAGTGGATGCGCTGCTCCTCGCCCGGGAGGGCGCGGCTCAGGCGGTAAACCGTGTTGGGCGGCGGCGAGGTCAGGCGCAGGGTCGCGCCGGGCGCCTCCGCCAGGGAGGCAGGCGCTTCGGCCTGCCCGGACCGCAGGTCGGCGTACAGCAGCAGCCCGCGCTGGCGGGCCCAGGGCCACACCTCGGCCGGCAGGTCCAGCGCCAGGCGCTCCAGGCGCGCCCCGGGAGGCGTATCTTCATCGGCCAGGGCGCCGGTGGCGGCATCCAGCACCACCCGGCGGTAGAAATGGTCCTCCTCCTGCGGCGCGGTGCCGTCGATGAACCATTCCAGGCGCCGGTTGGGGCAGTCGGGGCCGGGCAGCAGCCCGGACAGGGCGCAGATCTCCACCTGGCTCAGCCCGGCCGGGCGGGTGAAGGCCTGCGCCGGCTGCCCGGCCAGCATGGCGCGCAGCGTGGCGTGCCAGATGGGCGCCGCCCCGGTCAGCCCGGTGACGTCTTGCATGGCCTCGTGGCCGGCGTTGCCGGCCCACACCCCTACCACCAGGTCCGGGGTGTAACCCACCGTCCAGTTGTCGTGGAAATTGGTCGTGGTGCCCGTCTTGACCGCTGCCGGGCGGTCCAGGCGCAGCACGCTGTTGCGCCCGAAGCCCAGGCTGCGGGCTTCGTCGTCGCTGAGCATATCGGTGATCAGCCAGGCCACGCGGGCGTCGAGCACGCGCTGGCGCTGAGTCTCGGGCGGGGTATACAGCACGTTCCCGGCGCGGTCGCGGATCTCCAGGATGGCGAGCGGGTCGACGCGGTAACCCTGGTTGGCCAGGGCGCCGTAGGCGGCAGTCAGGTCGAGCAGGCTGACTTCCCCGCCGCCCAGGGCCAGGGACAGGTCGTACCGCCCGGGATCGTCCAGCGAATCGACCCCCAGGCGATGCAGCAGCTCGAACAGGGCCGGCAGGCCGATGTGCTCCAGGGTGATCACGGCGGGGATGTTGAGCGACGAAGCCAGCGCCTCGCGCACCCGCACCGGGCCGTGCTCCTGGCCGTCGTAATTGGCCGGGGTGTACGCCTGCCCGTCGTGGGTGACGTAGTGGTGGGTCACGTCCAGGAGGGTGGTGGCCGCCGTCCAGGGTTCGGCCTGGGTTGGGTCGAGCGCCACGGCGTACACGAAGGGCTTGAGCGCCGAACCGGGCTGGCGCGGCGCCAGGGCCATGTTGACCGCCCCGCTGACCCGGGCGTCGAAATAGTCCGGGCTGCCCACCATGGCCAGGATCTCCCCGCTGTGCGGGTCCAGGGCCACCACGGCGGCGTCGTTGACGTTGTGGG
>JAAZNB010000088.1 GCA_012798515.1 Chloroflexota bacterium | reverse complement strand
TGTGGTACATCAACCGCCTGTTCCGCAACCTGCGTATGGCCTCTTCGCCCACCTGGGTGACGGTCAACAAACCGGTCGGTGAGGCCGCCCTCAAGGCGCCCTCCATCCCCGCCATCCAGAGCGAAGGCGGCATCCCGCAGATCCCCATGGGCCAGGCTCAACAGACGGCCCCCGCCGCCAGCGCCGAGCCGCGCTTCAAGGTCCAGGCCCCCTCGGCGGAAGACGAACAACTCCAGCGGGCCATCACCCGCATTACCGAAGAAAACCCGGCCAGCGTAGCGGAGATCATCCAGCTCTGGCTCAGTGAAGACAACAAATAAGCTGGAACAGCCATGACTGAGACTGCTTTCACCCCCACCGGCATCGAAAAGGCTTCTGCCCTGCTGCTCACCCTCGGCGTGGACCTGTCATCCAAGGTCCTGCAATACCTGGGCGAGGCAGAGATCGAGCGCGTGCTCCTGGCGCTCAGCAAAGCCAACGCCGTCCCCACCGACGTGCGCCGCACGATCCTGGAAGAGGCCTACACCCTCTCCACCGCCGAGACCAGCCTGCGCGGGGGTGGGGTGGAATACAGTCGCCAGCTGCTCTCGCGCGCCGTCGGCCCCCGGCGGGGCGCCGAGATCCTGGAACGCATCTCGGCCCACCAGCAGCTCTCCTCTTTCGAGATGCTGCGCAACGCCGACCCGACCCAGGTGGCCACCCTGCTGCAAGACGAGCTGCCCCAGACCATCGCCCTGGTGCTGTCGTACCTGGAGGCCAAAGTGGCCGCCGACATCCTCACCAGCATGCCCAAAGACTTGCAGATCGAGGTCACCCTGCGCCTGGCGGTCATGGACCGCGTTTCTCCCCAGGTGGTGCAGATCGTAGAGCGCGACCTGAAGAACAAGCTGTCCGGCGTGCTCACCGAGGTCGACTTCCGCGCTACCGGCGGCGTGGCCTTCCTGGTCAAGATGCTCAACCAGGTCGACCGCGGCGTGCAGAAGACCATCTTCGAGGCGCTGGAGACCACCAACCCCAAGCTGGTGGAAGAGATCCGCGCCAACATGTTCACCTTCGACGACCTGAGCAAGCTGGACGACCGCACCATGCAGCGCGTGCTGCGCGACATCAGCAAGGCCGACCTGGCCCTGGCGCTCAAGGCTGCTCCCGAAAAACTGAAAGATACCGTGTTCCGCAACCTGTCGGAACGCGCCCGTGACAACCTGAAAGAAGAGATCGAGATCCTCGGCCCGCAGCTGGCCAAGAACGTCTACGCCGCCCAGCGCCGCATGGTCGACGCCGTGCGCGCCCTGGAAGAGTCCGGTGACATCGTCATCGGCGGCAGTGGTGGAGAAGACTATGAAGTCATCGTCTAACCTCATCCACAGCCGCGACGTGTCCGTGTCTGTGGGCATCCAGGCCTGGGCCCCCGACGAGCTGGGCGCCAAACCGGCCGAAAAGCCGGCCGTGCGCGCCGAGGACATCCTGTCCATCTTCCACCTCGACACCCCCGGGACGGTCAAATCCCAGGTCCACACCGGGCTGGTCAAAGGCGAGCGCGCCCTGTCCGGCGTGGCCCAGTGGGCTCCGCAGGAATTCGGCCGGCAGGATTTCTCCGCCGCCGGGCGCCCCGTGTCCGTCTTCGATGCCCCCCACGCCCCCCAGGCGGCGCCCCCGCCCGCCGAGCCGGTCGTGGATCCCATCCTGGAAGCCAGCGAGAAGGCGGCCGAGATCATCCGCATCGCCCAGCAGCAGGCCGACAGCATCGTGCAGCAGGCCCAGCACAAAGCCGACGAGGTGGCCCTGGAGGCGCATCGCCAGGGCTGGGCCGCCGCCGAAGCCGAGACGACCGGCATGCTGCAAACCGCCCAATCGCTCATCGACCAGATCGTGGCCTGGCGCGAAGAATTGTTCGCCCAGAGCGAGCCCACCATCCTGGCCCTGGTCAAAGACATTGGCCAGGCGGTCTACGGCCCCGGCATGATCCTGGACAGCGAGGCCCTGCAGCAGAACCTCAACCGGGCGGTGGAAAACGCCCGTTCCCTGGGCGACCTGCGCATCTTCATCCACCCCGACGACGCCGCCAACCTGGGGCCCTTCTGGCGTGAGTTCCAGATCTCCCTGGGCGGGCACCAGATTCAGGTGGTGGCCAGCAGCGCCATCCAACGCGGCGGCTGTTTCATCGACGGCCAGTGGGGCAGCGTGGACGCCCGTGTGGAAACTCAATTGAAAACCGTCATGGAAGCCCTCACCGAGGGCATGCAGCCGGCCAGGAGCATGGCATGAACAACAACCCCGCCCCGGCCGCTCCCGATCTCAGCCGCTTCCACAGCCTGCTCTCCGGGCTGAACACCCTGCGCCTCTCCGGGCGCGTCATCCAGGTGGTCGGCCTGACCATCGAAGCCGTCGGCCTGGACTGCCAGATCGGCGAAGTGTGCGAGATCAAAACCATGGACAGCCAGGGCCTGCTCTCCGAGGTGGTCGGCTTCCGCGACGACCGGGTGCTGCTCATGCCCCTGGGCGACATGGAAGGCATCCAGCCCGGCAGCCCGGTCTACCCGCAGCACCGCCAGTTCCAGGCCCCGGTGGGCACCGCCTTGTTGGGACGCGTGCTGGACGGCCTGGGCAACCCCATCGACGACGGCGAGCCGATCGAAGGCCTGCCGCGCATCTCTACCCACGCCATTCCCCCCCACCCCTTGCAGCGCACACCCATCAGCGAGCCGCTCATCACCGGGGTGCGCGTCATCGACGGCATGCTCACCTGCGGCAAAGGCCAGCGTATGGGCATCTTCGCCGGCTCGGGGGTGGGCAAGAGCACCCTGCTGGGCACCCTGGCGCGCAGCTCGCTCTCCGACGTGAGCGTCATCGCCCTGGTGGGCGAGCGCGGCCGTGAAGTCCGTGAATTCCTCGAGCGCGACCTGGGGCCGCAAGGCCTGGCGCGTTCGGTTGTGGTCGTGTCTACCTCCGACCAACCCGCCCTGGTGCGCCTCAAGGCCGCCTCGGTGGCCATGACCATCGCCGAGCACTTCCGCGACAGTGGCATGGACGTCACCTTCCTGATGGACTCGGTCACCCGCTTCGCCATGGCGCAGCGCGAGGTCGGCCTGGCCATCGGCGAGCCCCCGGCCAGCAAGGGTTACACCCCCTCGGTGTTCGCCCTGCTACCCAAGCTGCTGGAACGCGCCGGCTCCAGCCCGCGCGGCACCATCACCGGCTTCTTCACCGTCCTGGTAGAGGGCGATGACTTCAACGAACCTATCTGCGACGCGGTGCGCGGCATCCTCGACGGCCACATCATCCTCAGCCGCGCCCTGGCCGCCCGCAACCACTACCCGGCCATCGACGTGCTCAACAGCGTCAGCCGCGTCATGCCGGCGGTGACCTCCCGCGACCACGTCCGCAAGGCCGCCCAGGCCCGCAAGCACCTGGCCACCTACGAGCGGGCGCGCGACCTGGTCAACATCGGCGCCTACGTCAGCGGCTCCGATGCCGAGATCGACGCCGCCCTGAAGGTCATGCCCACCCTCACCGCTTTCTTGCAGCAGGCCACCAACGACGTTTCTCCCTTCGAGGCCACCCTGCAAACTTTATCCGTAATTTCTCCTGAGGTATAACCGTATGCCGCCTAAATTCTCCCTGCAAACCGTCCTGGACGTCCGGCACAGCCGGGTCGAAGCCCTCGAAATCGAGTTCGGCAAGCTCATGCAGCAGTGCCACCAGAAACAGGCCCTGCTGGAAACCCTGCACATCATGCGCCAGAAACTGCTCGATTCCCTGCAGGAACAGCAGCGCGGCGAGATGGACCTGGTGCTCGTCCAGCACCTGCGCGGCAACGTCACCACCGTCGGCCAGCAGATCGCCAACGTGCAGGTTGAGCTCAAAGCCCTGGAGGCCAAACTGGAGGCCAAGCGCCAGGAGCTGGTCGGCGCCCGCCAGGACGAAGAGACCCTCGACACCCTCAAGGAGAAGGAAATCGAACGCTAC
The DNA here is from genome assembly GCA_012798515.1 of Chloroflexota bacterium. Lineage (GTDB taxonomy): Bacteria > Chloroflexota > Anaerolineae > Anaerolineales > Anaerolineaceae > JAAZNB01. The sequence continues at coordinate 8,643 of JAAZNB010000088.1, read as the reverse complement.
CGCCTGGAAGAGGCCCAGAAAGAGAGCAGCCTCCAGGACGACGTCTACATTGCCCGCACGTACCACCAACGCCACATGGGAGCCTGACATGTATAGTTCCGTGTTCAACACCCAATTCCAATCGGTACTGACCGAGCTGATCTTCAAACTGCTCGAAGAACAGCTCAGCAACCTGGACCTGGAGGGCCAGTCCGATAGCACGGCGAGCCTGGAGAGCCTGAGCAGCACGGCCGCCTCGGCGGGCTACACCTGGAACGGTAGTTTTACCGACCTCATTGAGCAGGCCGCGGAGCGCTACGGCGTCAATCCCGACCTGGTCAATGCGGTCATCCAGACTGAATCCAACTTCAACCCCAACGCTGTGTCCTCTGCCGGCGCCCTGGGGTTGATGCAGCTCATGCCCGCCACGGCCAGCAGCCTGGGAGTCAGCAACCCGCTGGACCCCAGCCAGAACGTCGACGGCGGCGTGCGCCTGCTGCGGCAGCTGCTGGACCGCTATGACAACAATGTGAGCCTGGCGCTGGCGGCCTATAACGCCGGTCCTGGTGCGGTGGATTCGTATGGCGGCATCCCCCCCTACCAGGAAACCCAAACCTATGTGCAAAGAGTGTTGAGTTACTACAACGCCTGAAAGGCAGGAGCTTATAAAGCGATGATCAACTCCATCACCAACGACGAAGCCCTACAAACAGCCAAACTGGCCCTGGACGGATTGTCCCTGCGCCAGCAGGCCATCAGCAACAACCTGTCCAACGTAGATACGCCTGGCTATCAAGCCCAGACGGTCGATTTCGAGAGCGCCTTGCAGCGTTCGCTCAAACGTTTGGACCGGGTGGAGCTGAGCGCCACCAACAGCGCCCACATCGGGCTGCGCAGTTCGGGCACCAAGTTCGATATCACCCAACGCAGCGGCGGCACCGAACGCGCCGACCAGAACAACGTGGATATCGACACCGAACTGATCGACATGTCCGAGACCGGCATCCAATATCAGGCAGTCAGCCAGCAGGTCACCAAGAAACTCAGCCTGCTGAAAGCCATTGCCACTTCGAGGTAAACGCACATGTTACCGTTTGTAACCACCGTCAGCCTTTCACCCCCCGCTGCGGCCGCACCGGCCTCCAGCAGCCCCGCGGCGCACACTTCCGCCGCCGGCCGGTCTTCTTTCGAAGACGTGCTGGACGCCCGCATCCACGACCAGGCAGACAGCGACCGTGACGAGCTGGAAACGGGCAGCGCAGCCGCTTCTCAAGTCGCGGCCGCCCAGGCGACGCGTCCCAACGCAGCCGATGAGGCCCCGCCCACCGGCGACGCCCAGGCCACGCCGGCCGCCCAGGCCACCCAGGCCGTGGCAGACGCCGGCGCCCAGGCGCCGGACGGTACGGCCGCAGCCACCCAGGCCGCTCAGGCCGGCACAGCCGCCCAGGTTGTCGCCGGTGACGCCGCCGGTACGGCAGCCGCCATCGCGGCCGATGTCCCGGCCGGAGAAGCTGCCCCAGACGCGCCCACCGCCCAGACCACCGTCGTTGACCCCGTGGACGTCCCGCAGGCGGCCCCTACCCAACCCGATGAGGCCCTCCAGGCCCTCACCCAGGCCGTAGACGCCACCATCCCCGAGCCCACCCCGGCCGATATCGCCGCCTCAGCGGCCGCGGCCAGCCTGGCCCCCGAGGAAACGGCTACCCCCATCCTCCCGGCGGAGACGCCCGAAGCCGCTACCGCCACCACCACAGCCACCGCCGGCGCAACTGCCGACCCGGCCGCCGAAATCACCCCCGCCGCCCTCCAACCGGCCGCCGATACCGGCCAGCAATCCGCCGCCGGCGACGCCACTGGCGACTCGCCCCCGGAGACGGAGGCCAAAGCCGGCGCCCAATCCCCCGGCACGGAGGCGCCCAAGACCACGGCGGCTTCCCACGTCGTCGCCCAGATCGAGAACGACGCCGGCAGCAGCGCCACCCAGAGTATCTCGACCCCCACCGAGCCGGCCCGCCTGGCGGAAGCTCAACGGACAGAGATCATCAACCAGATCAGCCAGAACATCACCACCCTGGCGAAGGCGGGCAATTCCACCCTTCGCATCCAACTGTACCCGGAAGAATTGGGCAAGATCGACCTGCGGGTGACGGCCACCAGCTCCGGCGTGGGTATCACCCTCACCGCCGACCAGAGCGTGACCGGCAAGCTGCTGGAGAACCAGATCAACCAGCTGCGCCAGTCGCTGGACCAGGCCGGCGTCAACCTGAGCAGCCTGAACGTCAGCACCGGGGGCGGCCAGAGCCGCCAGGCCTGGCAGCAGTCTGCCAACGGCAACCGCTTCTTCGCCCACAACTTCCTCTCCTCCTTCCCGCAAGAAGACAGCAGCGCCGTCCTGCCCAGCCTGCAGGGCGCAGCCAGCGGGATCGACTATCGCATCTAGCAGAAGGGAACAATCCAATGAGCATCACCGCAACCAGCGCGGTTTCATCTGCCGCCAACACGGCCACCACCGGTTCGACCACCAAGACCAGCGAATCGAACGACAACGAGTTCATGCTCATGCTGCTGGCGCAGCTGCGCAACCAGAACCCCCTCGACCCCATGAAAGACGACAACCTCATGGGCCAGGTGGCCCAGCTCAACTCGCTGCAAGAGCTGCAAACCATGAACACCAAGATCCAGGAGCTGATCGACGATAACTTCGTCGGCCAGATCACCCTGCAGGCCTCGCTGCAAGAGATGGCCCGTATCAACCAGGCCGGCTACGCCGCCAGCCTGGTGGGCAAGACGGTGCGCGCCAGCACCGGCGGCGAAGGTGGCGAGATCGTCGAAGGCGAAGTCACCGCCGCCAACTACAGCGAAGGCAAATACACCCTCATCATCGATGGGGAAGAGATTTCCATGGACGACATTCTCGAGGTCCGGGAAGGGTAATCTCATGGCCGATCCGCTGCGGATTAACTCGAGCCAGTCCAGCGCCAACAGCCTGTCGGGCAACCAGGCGGCCGCTTCCCCAAGCGACGTCAATGGGGCCAACTTTGCCGACACCCTGGCCGGTGTGCAGGACCTCAAATTCTCGAATCACGCCCAGAAACGGCTGCAATCCCGCAACATTACCCTGGACGACGACGGCATCGCCCGTCTCTCTACGGCCATCGACAAAGCCGAAAAACGCGGCGGGCGTGAATCGCTCGTCCTGGTAGACGACCTGGCCTTCATCGTCAACGTCCAGAACCGCATGGTCATCACCGCCCTCGACGCCCAGAGCCGGGGCGAAGGGGTCTTTACCCAGATCGACAGCGTCGTGTTTGCCGATCCCAGCAGCCCTGAACAGAGCGGCAGCAGCCTTTCCAGCCGCGACGTCCAGGCATAACTTTTTCAAACCAGATCACGGGCTGGACCTCTTGGAGGGGGCCTGTGATCTACCAGAAACACCTTCAGGAGATCAACATCATGTTACGTTCCATGTTCACCGCCATCAGCTCCCTGGGTTTGCACCAGACTTACCTGGACGTCGTCGCTGACAACCTGGCCAACGCCAACACCACCGGCTTCAAAGCCAGCCGCCTGGCCTTCCAGAACCAGTTTGCCCAGGTACTCGGCTCGGGCTCGGCCCCCAGTGAAGCGTTGGGCGGCGTCAACCCCACCCAGGTCGGCCTGGGTGTGCAGCTGGGCTTTATCACCTCCGATTTCACCCAGGGCACCAAGCAGACCACCGGCCGCAACCTGGACATGGCCATCGAAGGCGATGGCTTCTTCATCTACCAGAACGGGTCCGACTTCAGCTACTCGCGCGACGGCGCCCTGGACATCGACTCCGAGGGTTACCTGATCAACCTCGGCACCGGCCAGCGCATCCAGGGTTGGACCTACGAGCTGGGCGACACCACCCAGGACACCAACCGCCCCATCAGCTCCATCTTCATCGACACCAACTCCACCCTGGCGCAGGCCACCACCAACAACGTGCTGAGCGGCAACCTCAAATCGACCACCCCCATCTACGTCACCGACCCCACGGATCCCACCCTGCCGGCCGGCATTACCACCACCACCGACACCGACGAGGCCACCGTCACCTCCACTTTCGGCATCTACGACTCCCTGGGCGTGATGCACTCCGTGACCGTAGACTTCCTGCGCACGGGTGAGCACGAGTGGAGCTGGAACATGACCGATCCGGCCGGCACCGGCAGCGGCACGATCACCTTCGACGAATCCGGCCAGTTCGATTCGGCCACCGGCATCGACAGCGTCACCTTCGCCGGCAGCGACGGCGCCCAGGACCTGGACTTCAGCATGGACCTGAGCAACCTGACCATGCTGTCCTCCGCCAGCGACGTCAGCCAGTCCAACCAGAACGGCCTGGCCGCCGGTTCGGTGACCGACCTGTACACCGCCCCCAACACCGGCGAGGTCTACGTCGTGTATTCCAACGGCCTCAAGGCGCGCGCCGGCCAGCTGGCCGTCGCCCGCTTCACCAATCCCTCCGGCCTGATGCGCGCCGGCGGCAACATGTACGAAGCCGGCCTCAACAGTGGTGACGCCATGGTCGGCGCCGCCGGCACCGGCGGCCGCGGCCTCATCGCCGCCAACTCGTTGGAAGCCTCCAACGTGGACATGGCCCAAGAATTTACCAATATGATCCTGGCTCAGCGCGGCTTCCAGGCCTCCTCGCGGGTGATCAGCACCTCCGACGAGATCCTGCAAGAGCTGGTCAACCTCAAGCGCTAGCCCGTTAGACCCCCGGCGGGCCGGGGGCGCACAGTGTCTTGCGCCCCCGGCCGGCCCTCTGGCCCGCTATGAACATTCAAGGCCCTTTACCGGTCCTCCCCACCCAACAAAGAGTAGACGATAGCTCCCTGGCGCTGCGAGTCAACCAGCGCATTGCCGGTGAGATCCTACACGTCAACGGCGAACAGGTCAACCTGTCCCTGCAAGGGGTGCAGGTGGTGGCGCGCATGGCCAACCCGGACCAGCTGGCTTCGCTGGCCAATCGCCGCTACGCCCAGTTCGTCATCCGCGACATCCAGGGCCAGACCCTGGTCTTGCAGCTGGTGGAGCCCGGTAAATCCTTCCAGACCGCCCCTCCGGTGGGCAACGACCTGTCGACCGCCATCCTGGCCTCCATGCACCTGCCGGCCGACACCGAGAATATGCTCCTGGTCCGCCTGGTCATCGGGCAGCGCCTGGCGCTCAACCCGCAGACCCTCCAGGAGCTGCGCCAGGCGCTGGATGGGCTGGGCGCCTGGGGCGAGTCTGAGGCGCGCATGGCCGTGGCCCTCAAACAGGCCGGGCTGCCCCTCGACCCCGCCACCATCCAGCTGGCCATGCACAGCGGCCAGAACAGCATCCAGGAACTGCCCCAGCTGCTGGTGCAGCTCTACAACCTGTCCACCGACGCCGGCCTGCCCCCCAGCGTGCAGGAAATGGCCCGCCAGGCCGTCAACGGGCTGGTCAGCGGCATCCTGCGCCCGGGGAGCGACCCCGCCGCGCTGGGGAGCAACTTCCAGCAGGCTGTGCAGACCCTGGGCCAGTCCCTGGAGAACGCCCTGGTGCAGATCTTGAGCCAGGGTGAATCCGCCGACACCCCGGTGCCCCTGGCCCTGGCCCGCCTGCAAAGCTGGCTGAGCCACAACGGGCGCCAGCCGCTGGCCCAGTCCATCGACCACTTCATGCAGGGGGCCCGCCTGGCGCACTTCTCCAACACGCCTCCCGAGAGCCCCACCCCGCGCGGCGACTGGCTGCACCTGGACGTGCCCATCCAGTTCCCCCGCAACCCGGACCAGTCCCAGCCCGAGACCCAGCCCCTGCACTTCAAGGTGGCCCGCCGCAGCGGCGCCCCCGAGGACCAGCCGGTGGACCCGGCCTACACCAACCTGGTGCTGCAAGTCGATATCCAGCCGGGTGAGACCCTGCAGGTCGACCTGTCTATCGTGGCCCAACACATCAAGGCCGACGTGACCGCCAGCACCCGCTCGCTGGCCGAACTGGCGCAGGCCGGCTTCCCCGACCTGCGCGCCGGGCTGTCTGCCCTGGGCTACCAGGTGGTCAACAGCCATATTTCCGTGGGCCAGCCGGACACCAGCGGACGCCTGGAGCCGCGCCCTGCCCTGCAGGCCCCCCTGCATTCCATCGACGTGGGGATCTGAGCCATGGCCTTTACCCCTCCGCCCCTCCCGCCTCAAGATAAACGCCTGCGCGCCACCGCCCTGGGGTATAATCCTGAAGAGGATTCGGCGCCGCGGGTCCTGGCCTCCGGGCAGGGCGTCATCGCCGAGCAGATCATCGCCCTGGCGCGCCAGAACGACATCCCCCTGCGGGAAGACCCGCTGCTGGTCAAGGCCCTTTCCCGGGTGAACGTGGGTGAATGCATCCCCCCCGAGTTGTACGCCGTCGTGGCCGAGGTGCTGGTCTACATTTATCGAATCCGCGAACAAAGCACACGCAGGTGAGCCCAATGACAGACGAAAACATGCCGGCCCAACGACGCCAACACTTCCGCATCAATTACCCCGCCCGTTATGCGCCGGTCATCATGATTCGCGGGCGCGGTTATCAGGTTATCGATTTAAGTGAAGTGGGAATACGCTTCGTCAACGCCCGGCGCATCCCCCTGCCGGACGACATTTTTCAGGCTGAAATTCGTTTCAATGATGGGGAAACCGTCCCGGTGGTCGGCAAAGTCATCCGCATCCAGAACGATCAGGTGGCCATGCTGCTCTTGATCAAGAACATTCCTTACCGGAAACTGCTTTCAGAGCAGGCTTTTCTACGCGAAGTGTCTCGGCGTTGAGCCCGCTTTCCTCGTCCCCGGCGGGCGAGTTCTCGGCCAGCAGCTCACGCAGCTCCTGAAACGAGTCGGGTTCCGGTCCCTCGGCCAGTAAACTCTTCAATACATTTTGTTCCAGCACGGCCTGGAAGACTTCCTGGCGCAGGATGCGCACCTCTTTGGGCGCCGCAATCCCGATCTTGACGCGGTCGCCCTCGATGCCCAGGATGGTCACCGTGATGTTTTCACCAATATGGACACTCTCGTTCAATCGCCGGGTCAGCACCAACATAATCTAATTGTACCTTTTTTGTAACTACTCAGCCTGAGAAGAAAGGTTCTCCGCTTTTGGGGGTGAATGGGCTGCGAAGCAGCCCATTCACCCCCAAAAGCGGGCTTCTTTGCGCTAACGGCTAAGTGGTTACCCTTTTTTGTACTGACGCAAAATTCGGGGCCGGCCCTGGGGGTGTTATGGGCGCCTCTCAGCGCCGCCATCCCACCCCGGCTGCCGGACGAACTAAGTCAGGATCTCGAACAGGTTGAGGGCCGAGATGGCGCGATCGCCCACCTCCAGCACCGCCTGGTAGGTCAGCTCCTGGTTGCGCAGCAGAGAAGCCACTTCCACCAGGTTGGCGTCCTCTTTGGAGGACAGGAAGGCCTTCAGCTCGATCTGGGTCTTCTCGATGTGGTCGATAGATACCTGCACCTGGCGCTGGCGAGAGGCATTGGTGGTGCGATACTGTTCCATGTTGTTCGAAGCGTCTTGCAGGGACGACAGGCTGCTGCTCAGGGCGTCCCAATCCTGGTTTTCCACCGCCTCGCGGGCCTGGATGAGGGCCTCGATCAGGGGGCGGAAAGCCTGGTCGCCGTTGATGTTGGCCGCAATGGTCTGCCCGTTGCTCAGGTCGCGTTTCATCACCCCATCGTCCCCGTGGTAGACCACGGCGCTCTCCGGGTTGACCGCATCGGGCGTGCCATCTCCGTCTTCATCGATATCCACGTCCACCAGCTCGAAGGGCGCCTGGTTGATGCGGAAGCCGGAGAAGATGTAGTTGCCCAGGTGGGTGGTGTTGGCCTGGTCGACGGCCTGGTACACCAGGGTGGACAGCTCGGCCCCGGTGGAATCCTGGATGTCTTCCCAATCCTGGGTCTCGTTCAAGGCGCCGGTCACCAGTTTGATGGCGCGCAGGGCCCCGTCGGCCATTTTGGAAAAGGCGTCTTCGGTGGCCTGCATCCAATCGTTGGTGGTCTCGGCCGTGTTGAGGTAGGCAGTGCTGGCCTGGATGGTAGAGCGCAGCGTCAGCGCCGCCGAGGCTGCCCCGGGGTTGTCCGACGCGTACTGGAACTCCTTGGTCGAGGCAGCTTTTTCGTTTAGCTGAGCGAGGTATTCCTGGTTCTGTGACATATAGCGTATGGCGTGTTCGGTCATCATTCGTTCGGTTATGCGCATCACTCACCTCGGGGGACTAACGCCCGGCCCGCCCCATGCTGTTGATGATCGTATCCAACATATCGTCGATCACGGTCATGATGCGGCTGGCTGCATCGAAGGCCTTCTGGTATTTGACCATCTCGGCCGCTTCTTCGTTCAAACTGACGCCGGAGACCGATTGGCGCTGGTCGTCCATGGCGGTAGCGATCAGGTCGCGGTCTTTGGCGTTGGCTTCGGCCTTGGCGGTTTGCAAACCCAGCTGGGTCACCTGGGCCGTATAGTACTGGTTGAAAGTGCTCTGGGTGCCGTTCATCAGCAGCGCGTTTTGCAGGTCAGCCAGCTGGCGGGCAATCTCACCGTCGCCCTCCACGCCGGTCTGTGAAGCGGCCACCTTGGAGATGTCGTCGATCTCGCTGCTCACGGCAATCGACAGGGCGCTGTCGCCGCTGAAGAAATTCCG
>JAAZNB010000583.1 GCA_012798515.1 Chloroflexota bacterium | reverse complement strand
GGCAAAAATCCCCGCCGCGGGCCCGCGGCGGCTATAATCATCTAGACGAGGACGCCCACAGCCCATGAACCGCACCGAACGCCTGACGGCAATCCTACTCCTGCTGCAAGACCGGCCGCACACGGCCGGGCAGATCGCCCGGCGCTTCGAGGTCTCGCGCCGCACCGTACTGCGCGACGTGCAGGCCCTGGCCGAGATGGGCGTGCCGGTCATCGCCCGCGAGGGACCCGGCGGGGGCTATTCCCTGCCCGAGAGCTACACGCTGGAACCGCTGGCGCTGACCTCCAACGAGGCCTTCCTGCTCCTGCTGGCGCTCAACAGCCTCAACCAGCTGACCGACACGCCCCACTCGGCCGAACGCGTGACCCTGGCGGCCAAGCTGCGCGCCCGCCTGCCTCACGACCAGCTGGCCCGGCTGGATCCCCTGCTGGAAAAGGTGGATGTGCCGGCCGCGCCGCGCCCGCAGCGCGCCCCCTGGTTGGATGCCCTGGTGCAGGCCCTGGACGAGGAGCGCTGGGTGCGCCTGGATTACCAGTCCAGTGAACAGGTCAGCCAGGTTCACTGCCAACCCCTGCGCATCTACAGCCAGCACGGCTACTGGTACTGCCGGGCCTACGTACACGAAAAGCAAGCCGAGCGCGTCTACCGCGTCGATCGCATCCTGCGCCTGGAAGCCCCTTCGGCGGATTTCCGGCCGCCGGTCGTGGCGCCGGCCCTGCCCTATGGGCACCCCTCTCATCCCAACCTGCGCGCCCGGCTGACCCGCCGGGGGGCGCGCCTGGTGGAGGTCGATACCGACGTCGCCGCCCAGCTGCACTACCACCCGGATGGCAGCGCCGGACTGGATTTCCACTGCCCGCCGGACGAGCTGGAATACTACGCCCGGTATTTTGCCGGCCTGGGCGCCGAGGTCGAGGTGTTGGGCCCGCCAGAGCTGTGTGCCCGCCTGGCTGCCCTGGGACAGCGCCTGGTGGGGTTGTACACGGTCGAAAAATAGTGACAGGCTGGTGTCACCATCGGGGGGCTATACTGATAAGAAATGATTTCCGCCAGGAGGGAACATGGTATCCATAGATTTCGAGCGCGCCCGCACCTTCATCTACAGCAGCGGACGGTTGTTGGAACGGCGTTTGTTCGCCGCTTTGTTCGAACAGGGCCCCCGGGAAGCAGTGCACACCGCCCTGCGCGCCTATCAGAATGAAGACGGCGGCTTCGGCAATGCCCTGGAGGGTGACCTGCGCACCCCGGCCAGCCAACCGCTGGCGGTGGAGCGCGCCTGGGTGATGCTCGACCTGATCGACGGCTTCGACGACCCTATGGTGGGGCGGGCCTGCGACTGGCTGGAGACGGTCACCACCCCCGAGGGGGGCGTGCCCTTTGCCCTCACTACGTTAGAAGGCTATCCGCATACGCCCTGGATGCAGGGCGACGACCACACTGCCGGGCTTAACCCCACCGCCGGGCTGTGCGGCCTGCTGTTCAAGCACAGCGTGCGCCACGCCTGGGTCGACCGCGCCGCAGACTACTGCTGGCGGACCATCCCGGGCTTCGAATCGGATTTCTATCACGACCTGATGCCGGTCATCGATTTTCTGGAACACACCCCCGAGCGCCGCGACCAGGCACAGGCCGAGCTGGAACGCCTGCGCGCCCACGTGGCTCGCCCCGGCGTGGTGGCTCTGGATCCGCAGGCGCAGGGCTACGTCAAGTACCCCCTGGATTGGGCTCCTCGCCCGGACAGCTTTTTGCATTCCCTGTTCGACGAGCACACCCTCGCCGTCCACCTGGATGCCCTGGCAGCCAGACAACAGCCCGATGGCGGCTGGCCGATCAACTGGGAGGCGCTCAGCCCGGCCGCTGAGGCCGAATGGCGCGGTTGGGTCACCATCGACGCCCTGTGCAAACTGCGCGCCTACGGCCGCCTGGGCTAGGCCCCGGCCGGCCCGC
>JAAZNB010000087.1 GCA_012798515.1 Chloroflexota bacterium | reverse complement strand
TCCACAATGTAATCGGCCACGGCAAACCCGGCGAAGGGGGCAGCCAGGGCGATCTGCGGGTGGTCGAGCAGCGCCCCGGCGGCCAGGCCCAGGCTGGCGTAAACCGCCCCGAACAGGGCCATCCAGGCCAGCAGCGCCAGCGCCATCAGCAGCGGCGGCAGGCTATAGATCCACGCCAGGGGGACGGAAATGCTTTCCGGGATGGTGGACACGATGCCGAAGAAAGACTGGCCGCCCAGGCCGCCCGGCGCCGCCAGCCAGCTGAACAGGAACAGCAGCACAGCCGGCCCGGCCACGGCGGCGGCCCCGGCCAGGGCGTTGGCGAGGATGCGGGCTCTCAGGAAGTGCGGGTAGGGGCAGCGCACGGCGATGTGGGTCAGGAAGCCCTGTTGGCGGTCGTTGACCAGCGAATCGGCGCAGGGCAGCGCGGCCAGCAGCGGGGCCAGGTAGACGTAATGGCTGTAATACAGCACCACCATCCACAGGCCGGTGGCGCTGATAGGCCCTGCGCTGGGGTTGAACAGGATACCGCCGGTGTTGAGCCACCCTATGGCCAGCGTGGCCAGGGCCAGCACGGCTACCAGCCACCAACGCCAGGTGTGAAACGCGCGCCGGAGTTCTTCTTTGAGAATTGTGGACATATTTCCTTCCTCCAATGCGAAAGTAGTGCAGGTAAGGCCGGCCGGTGAGCAGGCCGGCCCGGCATGGGGATCCCTTCAGCTCCGGGCTGAGGGCCGGTGGGGCTCAGGTCTGTTGGAGGTAGGAGCGGATGGCTTCGAGGATCTCATCATCGGAGTAGCCCAGCTGGCGCATTTGCAGGAAGAAATTCTCCAGCAGCGTGGCGCGCATCGAGCGGTGCAGGTCGTCCAGTACGCCGGCGTCGGTGGTCACGAAGGTGCCCTCGCCGCGTTTGGTCACGGCAATGCCCTGGCGGATGAGCTCCTGATAGACGCGTTGGATGGTGTTGTGATTCACCTTGAAGTGCATGGCCGCGTCGATCACGCCGGGCAGTTTGTCCCCTGGCCGGTACTCGCCGCGCAGGATGCTGGCGCAGATGCGCTGCATGATCTGCAAGTAGATGGGTTGGTTCTCGTCGAAGGTGTGCTCCATCGCTCCTCTGATTATAACCTCAAGGCCGGATCCCCCATATCTGGATAATGCTCCCCGATACGGCGATCAGGCGTCCATCGGGCGAATAGGCAAACAAGCCGTAGGGGTAACTGCTGCCGCCGGCTTTGGGCGTGGCGGCGATCTGGTGCGTGGTGAAGTCCCACAGGTGCAGCCCGAAGCCGTTGCCGCTCACCAGCAGGCTCCGGTCGGGGGAGAGGATGAAGCCGTCCAGCGCCCCGTTGCCGTAGGGGGAGCGGACGCCGGACTGCTCGGCCACCAGGGCTTCCCCTTGCAGCGAGCCTACCTGGACGCCCCCTTCACCCGCGGCCCATACGACGTAGGTGCTGCCCTCGGCCTGGGGCAGCAGGTCCGTTACCCAGGTGTCCGAGATCAGCCGGTCCTCCCCGCTGGTGGGGTCCCACAGGCGCAGTTGGCCCCGGTTGCCGCTCACGGGGTTGATCGTGCCGTTGGCGTACAGCACTCCCCGGCCGTCGCCGCTGAAGGCTGCCAGGTAAGTGCGCCAGGGCGCTGTGCTGCTCTCCAGCGTGCCCAGCAAGGTCCCGCCGGCCGTCTCCCACAGGTGCACGCGGTGGTCTTCGCCGCACGAGACCAGCTGGCTGCCATCCGGCGAGAAGACCGCCTGGGTCACGGCCGCCGTGTGGCCCTCCAGTGTGTGCAGGAGGGCGCCGTCGGTCGCATCCCACAGGCGGATGGTGCCGTCGTTGGAGGCGGTGGCCAGCAGGCGGCCATCCGGCGAGAAGGTGGCCTGGTTGACCAGCCCGGTGTGGCCGGTCAGCTGCATTACGGGCTGCCCGCTGGCGGCCTCCCACACCGCTACCATGCCATCCGGGTTCCCCCCGGCAGCCAGGAGGCGCCCGTCGGGCGAGAACCCCGGGCGGGTGGCTACGTCGCTGTACATGCTGGCCAGGCTGGCACCGTCGGACAGGCGCACGGCGCGGATTTCGGCGGCGATGCCCTCGGTGGTGGGGTTGAACAGGGCGAACAGCGTCTGGGCGTCGGGCGAGAAGGCCAGGTGCCAGACGTAAGCCGGGATAGCCCCAAACCATACGTGTTGGAAGTCCAGCGGGCCCAGGTGTTGGACTCGTTCCCCGCGGGCCACGTCCCACACGGTGACCTGGCCGCCGGCATCCCCGGCGGCCAGCAGCTTCCCGTCGGCGGAAGAGGCCAGGGAGAGGATGTCGTCGGCATCGCCTTCCAGGTCGGCCTGCAGGGTGCCGTTGGCCAGTGACCAGACCTGCACCGAGCGCTTTTGCCGGTTATCTCCCTGGGAGGGCGTGCTGCTGGTGGCCAGGGCCTGCCCGTCGCCCAGGAAAGTGATCGCCTGGACAAAAGCGTCCGGGCGCACCGTGGCCGTGTCGATGACGCTTTCCAGCTCACCGCCCGGCAGGCTGTAGAGCAAGATCTGGCTGCCGGCGCTGGCGGCCAGCCAACGGCCGTCGGGCGACAGGGCGTTGCTTTGGGGCAGGCTCCCCCCGCTGTCTGGCAGGATGGAAATGGCCTGTTCCAGGCTGCCGTCCTGGGCCGAGAGCAGGCACAGGTTGCCCTGCGAGGTCTCTCCTTTCAGACTGTAACTTTCTTGCAGCAGGATAGAAGCCCCGTCCGGGGTAAAGGCCAGTTGGCGTGCCGCCAGCTCCCCGCAGCCGCTGCCGGCCAGCGGGCGGTTGAATAATTCCTGGCCGTCTGCCACCTGCCAGCGGCCTACGCTGGCCGTGTAGCGGGGTAAGCCGGCCGCGACCGAATCTGCCGGGTAGGTTTCCCCGTTGGGCCGGCGATAGGAGGCCGCCAGGCTGTTGCCATCCGGCGAGAAGGCCAGGCTGTCCACGCTGTAGCCGGGGCGGATCTGGCGCAGCAGTTTCCCGCTGCTCGCCTCATAGATGAGGATGCCGCCCGAGCCGGGCACGGCGATGCGGCTGCCGTCGGGCGACAGGGCGAACTCTATGCCGAACAGGCCGCGGCCGGCTTCAGCCAACAGCTGCACCTGGACGGCGTTCTCGGCTGTGATGACCTCCAATGCCGCGGGCGCCGGGGTGGGGCTGGAGACGCGGGGTGATGCGGCTTCCGGCGGCTCCAGGGCCGCGGCCTGGCCGGCCGGCTGGGGAGCCACGGCGCCGTCCTCCGCGACCAGGGCCACCGCCGGGCTGGCCTGGCAGCCGGCCGCCAGGAGGAGGGCGGCCACACTGAGTAAGATCCACACTTTAGATTTCATTTTTCTCCTTTTCGGTACAAGGTCTTGACAAACCGGTTTGTTTTGCTATAAATATAGCATACTAGCTAACTAGTATTAAGTCAATAGGCTGTGCCCGAACAAGGAGATCAAAATGAGCAAGATGAATGTGTGGATTGGATTGGCCCTGCTAGGGCTGCTGGCCAGCGCCTGCAGCGCCCTGCCGGTACAGGCCGAGGCGGCCGGCCCGGCGCTCCCTTCTCAGTCAGAACCCTGGACCGACCCGCAGGCGGTGATCGCCGAGCTGGAGAATTTGTCTGCCGCCGGCCAGGAAACGTACGCCGGCGGCGGCTGGTGGTACCAGCGCGTCGAGACGACCGCCCAGAGCGGCGACCTGCACGCCGGCTTTACGGAAAAGTGGTCCCGCCCGGCGCCGGCCGGGGGCGTATGCTTCGAATCCCTGACCGTCCAACGTGAGAGCCCCGGGGGAGCCGTGATCCGGCAGAGCATCCAGCTGGCCGATGGCACCCTGGCCGACGTGACCCCCGGCGACTCGCAGAGTATCCTGTTGGCAGGCGGGGAACACCCGTCGCATTGTTCAGCCGGGTTGGAGAACGCCGTCCTCGATTCCCTGCTGCTCTTTCTGCGCGGCGAGAACGTGGGCACGACCAAGGACGGCCGTACGCTGTCGGACGTTAAAGCCTGGTACGAAGGCGCGGCACAGGCGGAGACCTTCGTGGTGGAGGCCAATTGGGACCTGCCCTTCAGCCGCTTGAACCGCCAGGAAGAGCGCTACGTCTTCGACGCCGCCACCGGGCTGCTCCAGCAGCAGGACATGGCCATGCTGTGGTCGGATGGCAGCCCGATGGGCAGCCTGCAGCAGGTTTATGCCTATACCCAGATCGCCGAACTGCCCGCCGGCGTGGCCGACCTCTTTCAGGAATCTGTCCGCCAGGTCGAGGCGCTGGCACGCTAAAAGCGGCTGGCCCGGGAAATGAGATGCAGTGTGGTCGTTTTGCGACCACACTGCGTCCCCGCGCTTCACACGCGCCCCGAGGATTGAACCCGCCAGGGCCCGGCGTAGGTCGGCTAGAGGGTGTTATGAACTCCCCTCGCTCCGGCGGCCGTGTCCGGTCGGGCGCACCCCTGGCGGGGCACTTTGGAAGCCCGACCTGCTAACAGAAGGGGCTCTGCGGCCCGGGGAAAACCTTGTAGGGTGCGTTGCCAACGCACCTCTTCCTCGGGGTATACGTACCCTATGGCAAACGGGGTATGCCTGATGTGGAGCGGGTCAGCCGGCATCCATTGCCGGCCATGTTCGGTCGGGCGTACCCCTGCGGGGCACTTTACCCCTTCGGGGCATGATATGGAAGCCCGACATGCTAATAAACTTGGGCGAATTTCATCCTGGCACTGTGCTCTGCGGCCTGGGGGAGACCGGCCTGGCGTAGGTTGGCTAGAGCGCTCCGGCACAGCACGCCCCTCCGCTGCGGAGGAAGGCCACCCCCGCGCCCCGGCCGGCCCGCGCCCGGAGCGAAAGCCAACTTTCACGCTCCCGAACGGATCATCGGGGTATGCCTGAGGCGATGCGGGTATGCCGGCATCCCTGGCCAGCCGTGTTCGGTCGGGCGCACCCCTACGGGGCACTTTGGAAGCCCGACCTGCTGATAAAAATAGGCCGGTCGGGCGCACCCCTGGCGGGGCGTTGTAATACCCCTACAGGGCACTTTACCCCATTCGGGGCACGATATGGAAGCCCGACCTGCTGAAAGAAAGGGCTCCTCGGTCGCGAAGGCAGACAGCCCCGGCGTCCCGGCCGGCCCGGTTGTTCGGCTCTAGCCGGCCTGACGACATGCCCCCGGGGATGCAACCGGCGTGTTCCACCAACCCCGTCCTGCCCGCCGCGCGGCCAATTGTATGACAATTCCGTCATCCATCATGCCCGAAGGGGAAGTTCAGCATCTTGACTCGCTGGTGTTTCTGACTACACTATTATGTGTGTTCTGTGTGAAAAACGACGATGGAGGTTAACACAGTCAACTCCAGGTACAATCGCCGTTGGGTCATGCGGAATGTGGTCCTTAAATAGAGCAATGGCGCGGCGCGGCCGCCCATTTTGGCCCCTGGCCTCTTGTGTTGCCGGGGAGACTTCATTTGCTGTGCGAGTATCTCGTAGGAAAGCGGGTGGAGGACATTTTGATCTACTTGGCTCGACATATTCCTGGAATAGAGCGGACACCGGCCGGGGTGTCCGCTTATTTTTTTAAAAATAGCGTACAACTGGTGCAATTCAATCTCTCATACCCCAAGGATAGGAGAATGAATCCATGGCAGTGACAACCAATGCGTTTGAGATGGCGCAGCAGCAGTTTGATCACGTGGCCACCCTTCTCAAGCTGGACCCGCAGGTGCGCGAAATCTTACGCTGGCCCTTGCGGGAGTATCATTTCCGCATCCCTGTTCGCATGGATGATGGCAGCATCCGCGTCTTTCAGGGATTCCGTGTGCAGCACAACGATGCCCGCGGCCCCAGCAAAGGCGGCATCCGCTTCCATCCGGCGGAGACCATCGACACGGTGCGTGCTCTGGCCACCTGGATGACCTGGAAGTGCGCCGTGGCCGACCTGCCGCTGGGCGGTGGGAAGGGCGGCGTGATCGTCGACCCGGCCACCCTGACCATCAACGAGAAGGAACGCCTGGCGCGAGGTTACATCCAGCAGATCTGGAAAAACATTGGCCCGCGCAACGACGTCCCCGCCCCCGATGTAGGCACCACCCCACAGATGATGGGCTGGATGATGGACGAATATTCCCGCCTGGCCGGCTGTTACACCCCGGGCGTGATCACCGGCAAACCGGTGGGCGGCGGCGGTTCTCTGGGCCGCACCGAAGCGACCGGCTACGGCGTGATCTACGCCGTGCGCGAGGCCATGCGCTACCTCAACTTGGAGCCTTCCTCCTGCGTGGCCGCCATCCAGGGTTTCGGCAACGTGGCCCAGTACGCTGCCACGGGCTTTATCGACCAGCTCAAGGGCAAGGTGGCCTGCGTCTCCTACTGGGACCGGGCCGACCGCACTTCCTACACGGTCAGCCATCCCGGCGGGGTGGACCCGCGCTTCCTGGTCACCATCACCGACCAGTACGGCAGCATCGATAAGAGCGCGGCGCGCGCCAACGGCTATCTCATCGAAGACGGCAACGCCTGGATCGGCAAAGAAGCCGACGTGCTCATCCCCGCTGCCCTGGAAGGCCAGATCAACGCCGAAACGGTCAAGCTGGTCAACGAGCGGGTCAAGATCATCGCCGAGGGCGCCAATGGCCCTACCACCCCCGAAGCGGACGAAGCCTTGAAGGACAGCGGTATCTTCCTGCTGCCCGATTTCCTGTGCAACGCCGGCGGCGTGACGGTGTCTTACTTCGAGAGCGTGCAGAACGACATGAACTTCTACTGGACGCGTGACGAAGTCTTGCAGCGCCTGGATACCCGCATGACCATTGCCTTCGAAGGCGTGTTGGAGATGGCCCTCCAGGAGAAAGTCTACATGCGCGACGCGGCCTACATGGTCGCCATCGCCCGTGTGGTCAAGGCCATGGAACTGCGCGGCTGGATCTAGACCGCTGCGGCGGCCGGGCCAGCTTCGACCGGAGTTCAGGCGCACCACCGCAGCGCCTGAACTCTGCTTTTAACCCCGGGCGAGAGCGTGGCCCCCTCCAAATTGGAGCGAGAAAGGGCGTTGTCGGACATTTGTTCCAGATTCCCCCTTGTCTTTCCCCACATATATTTATACAATCAAGCCATAACCAACCACTCGGCCGGGAGTTTTTTCATGCCTGCACCCATAATTCGGACCCTGTTGGTCATCGTCGCCGCAGCCATGCTGCTGCTGGCTATTTTCTATCTGCGCGGCCGCCGGCTTTCCTGGCTGGAGTATGGCGCCTGGGGCCTGCTGGCCCTGTGCCTGCCTTACCTGGGGCCCTTCCTGGTGATCCTCAGCCGTCCCGGTGAGCCTCGCCCGGCGCGCACCACCGCCCGCCTGTAAACAGATCTGATACGTGAGCAAAGTGGGGGAGAAAAGGCCGCCCGCGGCCGGCGGGACGGGTTTAACGCGCCGGCTGCGGGTGGGATGGGCGGAAAACACAGGCCAGCAGCAGAGCAGCACAGGCCAGGGGCAGCAGGGCGCTCCAGGCATCTTTGTTGAATCGCGTGGCCAGGTATAACAATCCCAACGACAGGATGGCAAAGGACAGCGGTATGACCGCCGTGAGCAGATATGCCTCCCCGCGCCGGTAGAGCGTGGCGGTGATCCAGGCGATGGGCGCCAGCAGCAGCACCTGGTCGTAACCCCACACGTATGGGGTAGCCAGCAGGGCCGTGGCCAGGATCAATCCCAGGGCGCTCCAGGGGGAGAGCCCTTTTCGAGCCAGCAGCACGGCAGCGGTCCCCACCAGGCAGGCCAGGCTGGTCAGGCCGCCGGCCGCCCAGGTGCAGGCGGCGTTCGCGCCGCACGCCAGGCTGCTGAGGCCCCACAGGGTGGGCGAATAACCGAAAGTGCTGTTCAACTTCTGGCCGCCGAAGGCCAGGAACTGGCCGGCCCAGCCGGGGTCCCGCAGGGCGCCCAGCAGGAAGAAGGCCAGGGCGCAGGCAGCCAGCCCGGCTATGGCGTTGGATTGGCGCCGCGCCAGCAGCCACACCAGCGCCAGGGCGATCACCGGCCCGCCGAGGGTCGGCTTGAGCAGCAGGCAGGCCAGGGCCAGGGCGCCCTGGAACCAGGCCCCCCGGCTCCACAGGTAGATGGCCAGGCAGGCGGCCAGCAGCAGGAAGGCGCCCAGCTGCCCGTTGCGCAGCGTGACCAGGGTGGGACGCAGCACAAAGGCGCCCAGCAGCAGGGGGAAGACCAGCGGGGCGCGGGGACGCCCTCTTTCCAGCCCGGCCAGCAGCAGGATAGAGACCACCACGGCCACCTGAGACAGGGTTACCCACAGGATGTAAGCCGCTTTGAGGGGCAGCAGGCCCAGGGGAGCCAGCAGCACGGCCAGCGGCAACGGGTAGAGGAAGGTGGCGTCGGAGACCCATTGGGCCCCGTTCTGGCTGTGCCCGGCGATCCACTGCTCGGCCGAGTAGGGGCTCTGTTGCGTCCAGTTCATGCGCCCGGCCAACCAGAAGGAAAAAAAGTCGCTGTCGGCGTAGATCAAGGCGTTGACCAGCCAGGTCGCGGCCAGGAGGAACACCGGGCTCAAGGCCAGCAGGAGGATCAGGCCGCCCCTGTGGCGGGCGATCCAGGCGGCGGCTGTACCGGGCAGCTTGGACATGTTTCCCCTCGCAAGGTGGGTGTAGACCACTGCCGCCGGCAGCGGTCCCCCCTGTGTCTATCCTACCGCCGGCCGGGCCCCAGGACAAGCCGTCCCCGGGCGCCTATCCGTTTTGTAAGCTCGCCTTTACACCTGTACCCGCACGGCGCGTTCCTCCAGGATGGACAGGATGGTCTGGTCGGCTTGCGCCAGGGCGCGGTTGATGCGTCCCAGGTGGGCAAAGGTCTCTTCCAGGGATTCGGCGATGACCCCATGCCCGGCCGGGGCGCTGACCCCTTGCAGGGCCAGGTAAGCCGCCTGGAGCGCCAGTCCCGCCGCGGCGCTGACTTTGTAAGGGCACAGCAGGCCGGCGCCTTCGCACAACACGCCGTTGAGGGCGGCGATGACCGAGCGTACCGCCCCGCCGGCCTGCTCGAAGCTGCCGCCCAGCAGCAGCACCGCCCCGGCGGCGACCCCCGGGCCCACGGCCAGGGCGCTGCCGCACAGGGCGTTCAGGCGATCCATGTAGCTTTTGACATACAGGCTGACCGCCGCGGTAAAAGCCAGGGCCCGGGCGGTTTGCTCCCCGGGGGCCTGGATCTGCTCGGCCAGCGCCAGCAGGCCCAGGAAGGCCGTGATGCCCTGGTTGCCGCTGCCGCCCAGGGCCATGACCGGCATGGCCAGCCCGCCCATGCGGCCCTCGCAGGCCGCCCCGGTCCAGCGCTGTGCCTGGGCCATCCAGGCCAGGGGCGCCCCGGCGGCAGGTGGGATCGAATTGTATACCTTCCGGTAGGTAATATCGTCCTGGCCCAGGGCCGTGTGGGCCGCCTGGCGGTTGGTGCCGGCCGCCTCCAGCAGGAATTCCAGGCGAGCGGGGTCGCAAGACGCCAGCAGGGCGTAGATCTCGGCCAGGTCGAACTGCTGGATGCGCGCCGCGTTCCCGGCGTCCTCTACCTGGAGCGCCTGGTAGATCACGCGCCCGTCGGTGCAGACCCGGGTGACGCAGTCGTAATCGCCGGCGATGGTCACCTCGGCCGAATGGCCGCCGGCGGCCACGCGCGCCTGGATGTACAGGGCGCCTGCCGCCTGGGTGTACTCGACCTTGACCCGCCCGGCATCGAGCAGCGCCCTGGCGGCCGCCAGGGAATCGGGTGTGATGTGATCCAGGATGGCCAGGCGGGCCTCCGGGTGCGGGATGACCGCCCCCAGCGCGGCGGCAATGCCCATGCCGTGCATGCCGCTGCCCGGGACGCCCACCCCGATGGCGTTCTTGAACAGGTTGGCGCTGGTGGTCACTTCCACCTGCTCGGGCGGCAGCTGCAGCACGTCTGTGGCGTAGGCTACCGCGTAACACACCGACCCGGGATCGGTGCAGCCATTGGTACGTTGGATTTCGGATTGCAAGATCTGGAGTAGCAGTTCAAGCCTGGGAAGGTGACCCAAAGTATACGCTCCACGCGCCGGCCGGGCGGAACAGCCCCGGCGGGCTTAAAAAGAAAAACGCCCACATCCTGCCCGTGGTGGGGGCGGGATGTGGGCGCCGTTGGGATGGCAACAGGACTCAGTCAGCGACCAGTTCGATCGGGGTGAGGTTGGCGACATTGTCAGAGATGGGACAGCGGGCGTCGATGTCGTGCAGGAACTGCTCTTTTTCGGCCTGGGTCATGTCGGCGTCGATGTGGGTGACCAGGCGGATCCCGGTGAAGCCGGGGCGGACCTCGGTGGAGCGTCCCAGCAGGACGTCGGTGTTGAGCTCGCCTTCGATGTCCACCGAAATGTTACGCACGTTCAACTTCTGCTGCTGGGCGATGATGTGTCCAATGGTGATGATGCAGCCAGAGAGGGAGAAGAACAGGTATTCCAGGGGCGTAGGGCCACAGTCCTTGCCGCCGGCGTTCAGCGGCTGGTCGATCACCACAGTGTGTTGGTGGGCGTGGGCTTCGATCGTGAAGCCGTTGGTCTGGACAGCTTTAACGGATACTTGTTTGACTGGCATTGTATCTCCAAGGATAAGGGGTTGAAAACATTATAGTAGAGAAAAAAGTCATCTCCGCGGATGAGTCAAAAATGAGGAAGAATGTCATAAAATGAGCGTGAGGATTATTCTCGCTCACAACACCCCGGTTGAGGCTGCCCCCCGACTGAAAAGCCGGCTTTTAAGCCGGCCCTGGCCCAGGTTGGCGCTATAATTGCACCACCGGGTTCAGGGCGCTGGTTGGAAGCAGGGCCGCGCCGGGTGAAGGATGATTGTGGATATGTCAACCCCATGGAAGCGGCTGCTGGCGTTGTTGGAGGACCCTGGGGCGCTGCGCGCCTGGCTCTCCTGGCCGAAATTTTCGTTCACCGCCTACCGCATGTGCACGCGCCTGGCCCGGCAGGACGTCCGGCCGCGCACCGTGTTAGACGTGGGCGCCAATGTGGGCCAGTTCGCCGTTGCCGCTGCGCACATCTTTCCCGGGGTGCAGGTGATCTCCTTCGAGCCCGAGCCGGCTTCTTTTGCCCGCCTGCAGGGCAACATCCGCCGCCTGCCGCAGGTCGAGGCGCACGCCCTGGCCGTGGGTGACCTGCCCGGCCAGGTCGAGTTCCACGTCAACGCCTATTCGCCCTCCAGCTCCATCCTGCCCCTGGGTGAAACCCACCGCCAGGCCTTTCCCTTTGCCCGGGAGGCGGATTTGATCCGCGTGACCCAGGTCCGGCTGGACGATTTCCTGGCCGGTCGTGAGTTCCGCCCCCCGGTCTTGATGAAGATCGACGTGCAGGGCTACGAGGATCACGTGCTGCGCGGCGCCGCCCGCACCCTGGCGTGCAGCGATTACGTCCTCATGGAGACGTCCTTTTCCCCGCTCTACCAGGGCGAGCAGGCCTTTCGCCAGGTATTGGAGCGGATGGAGGCCCTCGGGTTTAGCTTCCTGCGCCCGCTGGATTTCGTGGATCACCCCCACACCGGCGAGATCCTGCAAATGGACGCCCTGTTTCGCCGCCTTCCCCCGGGTTGAATCCCATGCGAAGCCATTTCCCGGCCGCCGGAGAACGAATTCTCCGGCGGCTTTTTACGCCCCCGCGCACCCCTATCGGGGTACTTTGGATGCCCGACCGGCTAAAAGAAGGGGTTCTGCGGCCTGGGGGAGACCGGCCCGGCGTAGGTTGGCTAGAGCGATCTGGCAAATCGCGTCCTTCCGGCACGGAGGCAGGCGGCCCAGGCGCCCCGGCCGGCCCGCGCCGGAAGCGAAAGCCAACTTTCACGATCCCGCGCGGATCATCGGGGTATGCCCGAGATGGTGTGGGTAAGCCGGCAATCCCTGCCGGCCGTGTTCGGTCGGGCGTGGAAGCCCGACCTGCTAATAGATTTGGGGATTCCTATCCAGGCCGTTTTGTGGGTCGGGTATGCCCGAGATGGTGCGGGTAAGCCGGCATGCCTGGCCGGCGGTGTTCGGTCGGGCGCACCCCTACGGGGCACTTTGGAAGCCCGACCTGCTAATTAAAATGGGGAATCTGGCAAGCAGATATACCATTCGAGGCAACTTACCTCTATCGGGGCATGATAGGGAAGCCTGTCCTGCTAAAAGAAGGGGTTCTACGCCCTGGGGGAGGCCGGCCGCCGGGCCGGCCCCATTGTTAACAAACCATGAACGTTTTATGAACAACTTTAATTTATAATATAGAACTCCCACAGTAACTAATCAGCTTGAGGTGAAATGCGTGCACTTCCTCCCACCCCCTGAACGGTTACGCCTTTTCAAAGT